>NZ_CP016540.2:2770000-3070000 GCF_001186155.3 Planococcus versutus
TCGTTTCTGTGCCTTCTGAAGGTACTATTGTGGAAATAAAAGTTCCGATTGAAAGGAAGAAGCCTAATGATTCGAATCTTATTAGTGGATGACCACGAAATGGTGCGCATAGGTGTCTCTGCTTACTTGCAGTCTCAGAAAGATATGGAAGTCGTGGGTGAAGCAACAAACGGTCAAGAAGCCGTCCAGATGGCATTAGAGTTACGCCCTGATTTGATTTTAATGGATATGGTCATGCCTATTATGAACGGGGCAGAAGCCACAAAAGCCATTATCGATCAATGGCCAGAAGCTAAAGTCATGATTGTCACCAGTTTTTTAGACGATGACAAAGTCTATCCTGCCCTCCAAGCAGGCGCCGTAAGCTACATTTTAAAAACGTCAAAAGCTTCTCGAATAGCCGATTCCATTCGAGAAACCATGAATGGTACGCCCGTTCTCGAACCTGAAGTGATGACGAAAATGATGAAGCAAATGCGTCATAAACGTGTTCTCCATACGGACTTAACTGAACGTGAAATGGAAATTTTGTTGTTACTAGCTGCTGGATTGACCAACCAAGAAATTGCTGATCAATTGTTCATTGCTGTAAAAACTGTGAAAACACATGTCAGTAATATTCTTGCAAAACTTGAAGTTCACGACCGTACACAAGCTGTTATTTACGCATTCCAACATAACCTAATTACGCCTCTCAACTAAAAAAACACCGCACAGCCTAGTTACTGTGCGGTGTTTCTCAATTGTGCATTTAGTTTTTGTCGTTCACTGCGCCGAATTTCACTTAAGGCTATCTTCTCACAAATTAGAAAGTCACTTTGACTATTATCTGTCAAAGTGACTTTCCGCTCTTATTTATAGTTCAGGCTTGTTGTTTTCTTTTTCCATTTTCTTTTCCAATTTTTCTAACTGACGTTTCGCAAACTCACGTCCACCCATACCAAATGAAATTGCAAACGCTACTGCAAGTCCAGCGATAATGAATAAGAATGCTAAGTTCACGATGTTGGTCGCAAAGTTTAATTGGTCAAGCGTCATGAATACTGCAATAATGATCACTACATATTTCACAATGGCTCCTAAAAAGCGATTGCTCGAAGCTTGTTTTACGTAATTTCCTAGCAAGCTTCCTCCAATAAGTCCAAGACCTAGAATGATCAATGAACTGATAAGAAGTGGCAAGTAAGCAATAACAGCTTCACCAATTCCATTTAATACATCAAGTTGCAATACGTTCATCGCTTCTACTGTAAAGAAGATGATGATGATTGCTTGGACTAATTTGCCAATGACGTTTGCAATATCAACGCTCGGTGATTTTGTTTTATCAGTGCTTAAATACGTTGAGAACCGATTGATCCCTGTTCCATTTAAAAGACTGATTAACAAATCTCCAACGAACTTCGCAATCAGGATACCTGCTAGCACTAAAATAATCGCGACAAAGATGTTTGGAATCATGTTAAGAACTTGATTAAGCATATTAACAATCGGTTCAGAAATCGATTGAATGTTTAAAGTTTCTAATGCAATCGTTAAGATTGGAATGAGTACAATAACAAAAACAACATTCGCTAATACATTTGCTAGTGTTGACTTGTCTCCTGCATCCATTCTTGTAGTTCCTGTAGTGCTACTTGTTTTACCAGTAAATTTGTTGATCCACTTGTCAACGTTGATTGCTGTCAAAAGACTGAACACCAAGTTTTTCACAAATTTCGCTACAAAGTAACCAATTACGAGGATAATGATAGCCATTAAAAGATTAGGTAAAAAGGCCAATAGTTTATCCATCATGTTCGAAATTGGCTGTGCCACATTGTTCATGTCCAAAGTTTGTAAAACACTCGGAATAAACAAAATGAAAATTAAGTAGTAAAGGATTTTTCCTATCGAATCCAACATACTGTCTGCACTTTCTTTAGTTTTCGCCATGTGTCCTCTAACCATAGCTCGGTCTGCACCTGCTTTTTTCAAACCTTTAGTGAAGATTGCTTTGACAATTGTTGCTACAATCCATGCTACAAGTAATAATAATAATGCCCCTAAAACGTTTGGAATGTAGTCGATAATCGTATTGCCGACTCCTCTAAAAGAATTTCCAATATCATTCATGCATTCGTCCTCCTTTTGTTTGTATAAGACTCACTCCTACTATTCCCCTACTTTCATGAAACTAAACGCTAATCTCTCTTTTTTATGAACTGAATATTTTGAGGTAAACTTGCTCTTCTATTATAATAAAAGAAAAGGAGGAGATCCTATGTATATGACAATTCAGGAAACTGCTGCTTTTTTATCAATGTCCGAAGAGCAAGTCAATCGTTATGTTTTAGAAGGTCGCATTCGCACAGTTCATGACGGCGAGCAATACATGATTAATACTTCTCAATTTGATACGCATTTTAAACAATTAGAACAAGCAAAGCATGCTTTAGAGGAATGGCGTGCTACTCCTATTCCAGATGATGTGGATATAAAAGACGAGGATTAACTCCAACTTACAGCAAAAACATCTGAGCCATTCAATACATGGCTCAAATGTTTTTGTATTTATACATCGCTTTTTGAGTTCAATGAATAAGTCTCACCGAATGGGTTCAGGTAGGACAAACGTTTTTAGTTTTTCACTTATAAACCTTCCCCATTTTTCAAACTCCGTCAAAAATCCATCGTGACCATATTCTGTTTTGATAATTTCCCACTCTGCAGTTCGCTGTTTTTTCAGCCATGGTATAGTGAGTTCACTTGGATAAAGCAAATCGTTCGTAAACGAGAGCGAGTATACTGGAACTTCTAAAACCGCCTCTTTAATATCATGTGTATTCATAGCTTTTAGCAATACGAGATAGCTATTAGCATCAAAACGCACTGCTAATTTTTTTCCTTGATAATTTAAATACGACTGAATATCAAACTCACTTGCATCGCCTGTGCGCCCAAATCGTTGATTGAACATACTGCCACTTCGATACGTTACCATACCAGCCATCCTAGCCAACTCGAACCCTTTCAAAACAGTAGAGTCTTTATAATTTCCGCCATTAAAATCGTGATCATTTTCAATAGCCATTATCCCAATATGATTAAAAGCGATTCCATAGTCACTGTAATATGGCGTAACAGCTAATGGGAAAATTGTACGAATAAATTCTGGATACATTTTTCCCCACTCTAACGTTTTCATCCCTCCCAGAGATCCTCCAATCACGCCAACCAAGTTTTTGATACCAAGTTTTTGTAGTGCATAGTACTCAGCTCTGACCATGTCACGTATTGTAAGCGTTGGAAAATCTGCAAGATACGCTTGTCTTGTTGCAGGGTTTACCGACGAGGGTCCTGTCGATCCATGACAGCCACCAAGCACGTTAAATGTAATCACTTGAAAAACAGTTGTATCCACTGACTTGCCTGGACCGATCATCCCTGCCCACCAGCCTGGATTTTGCTCGGTGCCAACTGCATACTGATCGCCCGTTAATGCGTGACATACCAGAATCACAGGAGCATTTTCATCTCCAAGACGTTCATATGCAAGTTCTGCGTGATCCAACACTTGAGCTGAGTCTAGAGTTAATGAGCCAATGGATACTGTTTTCATAGCGATTCCTCCTTATGCTTTTGCTAATGTTGCGACTTGAATCGCTTGTTCTAAGTCCGCGATTAAATCTTCTGGGTCTTCTAAACCAATCGACAACCGAATCAACTCTTCGGTTACACCAGATGATTTTAGTTCTTCATCGTTCAACTGTTGATGAGTTGTTGAAGCTGGATGGATGATTAACGACTTTGCATCACCCACGTTTGCAACATGTGACCACAACTGGATGCTATCAATCACTTTGCGTCCTGCTTCTCGTCCACCTTTAATACCAAAATTAACAATCGATCCGTACCCATTGTTTTTCAAGTATTTCTTCGCTAGCTGATGAGATGGATGATCTTCGAATCCTAAGTAATTCACCCATTCAATTTGTGGATGTTCTTTTAAATATTCTGCAATAACTTGAGCGTTGCTATTATGCTTGGGAATGCGTAAGTGCAACGTTTCTAAACCTTGAATTAATGCATGTGCGCTATCTGGACTTAATGACGGACCAAAATCTCTCAATAACTGAACACGTAGTTTTGTTGCAAAAGCTGCATTCGGGACATCTATTCCATAACACAAACCGTGGTAAGATCTATCTGGTTCAGTGTAATTGGGAAAACGTGGATTGTTCCAATTAAACGTGCCAGCGTCTACTGCAACTCCGCCAATTGTCGTGCCATGACCACCAATCCACTTTGTAGCTGAATGAATAACGACATCTGCGCCAAACTCAATTGGATTGCTGCCATATGGAGAAGCAAATGTATTATCAATCAATAACGGAAGTCCATGATTGTGAGCAATAGCTGCAATTTTTTCGACATCAAAGATATTCAAACTAGGATTCCCAATAATTTCGCCAAAAATTACTTTTGTTTTATTTGTAATGGCTGCTTTGAAATTCTCTGGATTTGTAGCATCAACAAATTTAGTCGTAATGCCATAACGCGGCAGTGTATTGGCAAATAAGTTATGCGTACCACCATAAAGACTGCTATCTGCCACAATTTCATCTCCTGCTTCTGCAATGTTTAAAATTGAAAAGGCAATTGCTGCCATTCCTGATGAAAGAGCAACTGCTGCAGTTCCTCCTTCAAGCAAAGCTACTCTTTGTTCGAAAACGTCAACTGTTGGATTCATAATACGTGAGTAAATGTTCCCTGCTTCTTTTAACCCAAAAAGATCTTGTGCGTGCTGTGTATCACGAAAAACATAAGAAGTTGTTTTGTATACTGGTACACCTCTAGATCCTGTTGTTGGATCTGGTTGCTGCCCGCCGTGTAGCAATAACGTTTCTGGTTTTAAGTTCATCATTTTCTATTCCCCCTCTTATTTACGTGCTGTAGTTCCGAAAAGGGACAACAAAAAGCCCCCTTCGTTTAAGAAGAGGGCCGCAAAATACGGAGTTTCCTCCTCTTATCTGTCAGAACCTGTACATCGATTCTGTAGGAATTAGCACCTTTCCAGATAAATTCATCTGTTGGTTGCCGGGCATCATAGGGCCTATCCCTCCGCCACTCTTGATAAGAGTATTTGATTTTTTTGATCTTGTTGTGAAGTATAAAAACTTTCCAGACATTTGTCAAGCTAATTAGTCGAAAAATTTTGAAACCTCAGCCATTTTCAAACGTTATCTGTATATAGAGGAGGAATCGATTATGTTTATGTGGATTTTGCTATTATTTATTGCAAGCTATGGAATCGGCTGTTGTCATGGATCTTTGGTAGCGCAGATGTTATCAGGCGTGAATGTTAAAAAACAAGGCATTAAAAATTCTGGTGCTTCTAACGCGGCTATCGTATTGGGTTGGAAATACGGATTACTTGTAGCTATTGTTGATATCTTCAAAGGATTCGTAGCTGTAGCGGGTTTGCGTTTATTGCTTTCTACAGGTAATTTTGCAGCTGACGTAACATGGGCGTTATTGTTTGTCGCAGGTGCTGGCGTTATTGTCGGGCATAACTTCCCATTTTTCATGAAGTTTCAAGGAGGCAAAGGGACAGCCTCTGTTATAGGCGTTATGTTAGCACTTGATTGGAAGCTCGGTTTGCTCGGTCTTATATTATTAATCACTGTTTCACTCGTAACAGATTACTTAGTAATTGGTGTACTCGTATTGTATAGCGTTTATTTAGTAATCGCAGTTATTCCGGCAGTAGGACCATGGCCTCTCGTGATTGCTACGGTACTTTTTGCAATGGCTCTTTGGAAACACCAGGAAAATATTATACGCATAAAAAATGGGAGTGAAAACAAAGTATCAGCAGTTTTACGTAGGAAGCCGACAACGCCTACCTAACAAAGGAATTCTCTTTATTATCTCGTTTTATGACAGAATTTTCTTGCTTCATGTTAAAATAGATACGAGACTTATTTTAGGAGGATTTATACATGTTAGAAAATTTAATTGAACGACTTGTTCGTTATGCTAAAATCGATACACAATCTGACTTTACGAGTGACACGACACCTTCGACTGAAGGACAGTGGAACTTACTCCATGAACTGGAAAAAGAAATGAAAAGCATTGGACTCAAAGAAGTTAGTATGGATGATGCAGGGTATCTTTTCGGTACGTTACCTGCTAATACTGATAAAGAAATTCCAGTTATCGGCTTTTTAGCGCATGTAGATACAGCTACTGATTTTACTGGGAAGAATGTCAATCCAAAACGCATTGACAATTATGATGGGCAAGATATTCCTTTAAACGACAACATTCACATGTTAGTAGCAGATTTTCCTGCTCTCAAAAATTATGTTGGCCATACACTCATTACGACAGACGGCACCACGCTTCTCGGTGCAGACAATAAAGCAGGTATAGCTGAGATTATGACAGCGATGGACTATTTAATTAAGCATCCAGAAATCGAACATGGGAAAATTCGCGTCGCATTTACGCCTGATGAAGAAATCGGTCGCGGTCCACACAAATTTGACGTTAAACGCTTTGGCGCTGAATATGCCTATACGATGGATGGTGGTCCTCTTGGTGAGTTGCAGTATGAAAGTTTTAATGCAGCAAGTGGTAAACTGATTGTTCAAGGCAAAAGTGTCCATCCGGGCTCTGCAAAAGACAAGATGGTCAATGCACAAACCGTGGCTATTCAATTTCAGCAAGAAATGCCTAAAAATGAAGTTCCTGAACTGACAGAAGGCTACGAAGGATTTATTCATCTGAATAATTTTGTTGGCGACGTCGAAACAGCAGAATTAAGCTATATTATCCGCGATTTCGATAAAGAGAAGTTTGAAGAGAAAAAACAACATATGCAAGCTGTGGCAGAGAAGCTTCAGCAGCAGTACGGTAAAGAAGTTATTCATTTAGAACTCGAAGATCAATATTACAATATGCGCGAAAAAATCGTACCTGTTATGAAAATTGTTGACTATGCGGAACAAGTTATGAAAACACTAGAAATCGAACCAAATATTGTTCCTGTTCGTGGCGGAACGGATGGTTCTCAATTGTCTTATATGGGACTTCCAACACCTAATATTTTTACAGGTGGCGAGAACTATCATGGAAAATACGAATTTATCTCTGCTGAAAACATGGAAAAAGCTACACAAGTAATTATCGAACTCGTAAAATCAGCTAAATAAAACTCAAAAAGATGTATTGGAAACATTCCAATATGTCTTTTTCTTTTGTAAGGCTTCAACTTTTGCACTGAGGATGCTTTTAAATAGCTACACCATCCTTAAAATAAACTTTATTGAAATCTGACTATTTCTAGCAGAATATTCGTGATGTTGTTTACGCATACCATGTTGTTGAAAAAGCAGATGTTTTAAAACTTTTGTTTAAGGAATATAAAGGATACATACAAAAGGAAGAGGTGCTCTATATGTCAGATAAAAAATCACTAGATCAAGACAAGCGTGAAGGTGCTTCAATGGACAATCCAGAACAGTATAAAACTGATAAAAAAACTCTTACTGAAATGCACGAAGAAGAGTTAACTGTTGACGCTATTCCTATGGAAGACTTAAAACAAGAGAAGCGTGAAGAAGGCGATAAGCGCGGTACTAAGAATAGTTCTTCAAGCGAAGAGAAATTCCCTGAATAATCGTGCAAATGTTTGTTATAGCAAAAACCCACAGAGACTGTTCTCTGTGGGTTTTTTATGCTATGATTCTCATTTGAACAGGAGTGAAAGAAAATGAAAAACTGGATTTATCCGCTTATGGTCGTCATAGCTGCAAGCTGTTATGGGATTCTCTCAACTATTATAAAGGTGGCCATGAAAAATGGATTTACTTCTGCGGAAGCAGTAACTAGTCAATACTTTATAGGGTTCGCATTGGCAGCTCTGTTATTTTTTGTGACACAACGAAAAATGCCTCGTCTGAAAGGTTGGAAAATTTTGGTGCTGTCGGGTAGCTTTACAGCGGCCACCGGTATGGTGTATGCACATTCTCTTAACTACCTTCCCGCTTCACTAGCCGTTGTTTTATTATTCCAATTTACTTGGATTGGCATGTTCTTAGATTGTATCGTTAATCGCCGATGGCTTAAACGAACAGAAGTTTTTTCGTTAATTTTATTATTTGCTGGTACATTGTTTGCAGCGGGTATTATTGGCACTGACCTCAGTGGCATTCCATGGCAAGGTTGGGTATGGGGCATGGCTGCTGCATTTTGTTTTTCTGCGTTTATGTTTGTCAATGGTAAGCAAATCGAAGGCATGGACACATCAGCCCGTCTGTTTTATGTGTCACTTTTTGCAGCAATCATTGTAGGACTTTTTCAAACACCTGAAATTGTTTGGAACGGTCAATTATTCACTGAAGGCTTATGGATTTACGGCTTATTGCTGGGCTTTTTTGGCATCATTATGCCAATCTATTTCTTTTCTATCGCCGTTCCGCGCGTCGGCTCTGGACTCGCTTCGATTTTAAGCGCAATGGAGTTGCCCGTTGCTGTCATTGCATCTGTTCTTATTTTGAACGAAACATTAAGTTCGCTTCAAATTGTCGGGATCTTTATTATTTTGATCGGAATGGTTTTGCCAAGTGCGTTTAATCGAACGCCCAAAACTGTAGAACATATTTAAAGACCTGCTACCTTAGCAGGTCTTTTATGTTTAATTCGGAGTGAAACAGGAATAGACAACTATATAGACAAAAGGAGTGATAGTAGATGAATCAAGAAGATGTAAAAAAAGCTGCATTAAAAGTTCTTGAGGAAAGTTACGTAGGAACATTAGCCACAGTAAAAGGGGATAAGCCCCATTCACGCTACATGACTTTCTTTAATGACGAGTTCACACTCTACACTGCCACTAGCAAAAAAACACAAAAAGTTGATGAACTAGAAGCAAACCCACATGCTCATATTCTTTTAGGCTATGAAGGAGAAGGCATTGGTGATGCATTTTTAGAAATCGAAGGCACAATGTCTTTAAATGACGATCGCAAAATTATCGACAAAGTATGGAATGATAATTTAAAAGACTGGTTTGAAGGTCCAGACGATCCAAATCTTATTATTTTAGCTATAAAACCAGAGCGGATTCGCTTAATGAATAAAAAAGGTGAAGAGCCACAAACTCTAGAACTGTAAACACAAAAACGGCTCAAAATCATGAGCCGTTTTTTTATGTTTGAAGAATTTCACGAAGCCCTTCCCTATTAAACATCAGGTCTTCAAGCGTATATTCATCGAGTACTGATAAATATGCGTTGAGTGCTTTGCCTAAAGCACCGCGCAACCCGCAAATTGACGAAATGGGACAACGATTTGTAGCCGAGTTAAAACATTCAACCAAATGGAAGTCGTCTTCCATTTTCCTTACTACCGTACCAACATTAATCTGTTGAGGGAGATCTGCAAGACGAATACCACCGCCTCTTCCCCTAACTGTTTGAATGAAACCTGCTTTTCCGAGCTCAAACGTAACTTTAGTCAAATGATTCTTGGATATATTGTAAGCATCAGAAATTTCTTGGATAGTCGTCAGTTTTTCTGGCTCTTTTGTGCCTAAATAAATCAAAACACGTAATGAGAAATCAGTATACATGGTCAATCTCATTTTATTCACCTCTTCTGACTGTTTATTATAGCGACTTTTTAGTTCTTTCGAAAGCAAATGAACCTCAAAATACGAAAAGGAGTGTTTACTATGTTATCAGAACAAACTCGTTCTATTGTTAAGTCTACTGTCCCCGTTTTAGAGGAACATGGTGTTGCAATTACCACTCGATTTTATGAAAATCTTTTTGTAGCGCATCCTGAGTTATTGAATATTTTCAATCAGGCAAACCAAGCACAAGGTCGCCAACAAGCTGCACTAGCAAATTCAGTTCACGCAGCTGCCGTTCACATTGATAACTTGGAAGAAATTCTTCCAACGGTTGTTCAGGTGGCACACAAGCATGTGAGTGTTGGCGTTTTACCTGAACATTATCCAATTGTTGGTGACTATTTACTAAAAGCCATGAAAGAAATATTGGGTGACGCTGCAACAGACGAAATTCTTGAAGCGTGGGCTGAAGCTTATGGAGTCATTGCAGATGCTTTTATTAATGTTGAGAAAGACATGTATAAAGAAACAGAAGACCAAGAAAATGGTTGGGTATTTTTTAAAGATTTTGTTGTTGCACGCAAAGTCAAAGAAAGTGACGTCATTACTTCTTTCTATTTAAAGCCTGCAGACGGATCTGATGTACCTCCTTATACACCAGGTCAATACATTTCAGTGCGACTTACGATGCCTGGAGAAGAATTTTTAGTCATTCGGCAATACAGTCTTTCTCAAGCACCAAAGCCCGATGAGTTCCGCATTTCAGTTAAAAGTGAAAATGACAACGATCCAAATGGTGTTGTTTCCAACTATCTGCACCGCAGCCTCAATGAAGGTGATCCTATCGAAGTAAGTGCACCTGCTGGAGTCTTTGTACTCGATCTATCGAAAACAACGCCTGTTGCTTTCATTAGTGGCGGTGTCGGGATTACTCCAATGATGAGTATGTTTGAAACAGTTGCACGATCTACACCCGAACGTCCAACTGCTTTCTTGCATGGTGCGCGTAATCCAAATCAACACGCTTTCGATTCAGACATTCAATCTTATGCTAAAAAAATGGAAAACGCTCGTTACAAAACAGTGTATTCTGATGAACCAAATGGGTTTATAACACGGGAAATGCTAGAAGAGTATGTGGATCCAGCTAGTGATATCTATGTTTGTGGTCCGCCACGCTTTATGGAAATTATGATTCGTGAATTGCGCGGATTAGGCATTCCAGAAGAACAGATTCATTACGAGTTTTTTGGTCCAGCAATGAATTTAACGATGGATAGTGAATAAATAGATTAGCCGCCCAGCTTATGCTGGGCTTTTTTATGTGTTTAGAAGCATGTAGGCGAAATATGACGTATTTTGATGAGTTTGGACAGTATTTCTCTTTGTTTAGACAGTATTCATCAACTAATGGACAGTATTTGAATGAATACGGACTGTATATCCATTTAGTGGAATTAACTCTTACCGGAGCTAAACGGTCGCTTCTGCTTTTCTTTTTGTCCAGACTCCAGCGACCAACTCCTCGGGTCATGAGTCAACTCAACTGCGTGGCAAAGAACGCCACACCGCTGATCCGCCTTATGCCTGTCGGAGCTAAACGGTCGCTTCTGCTTTTCTTTTTGTCCAGACTCCAGCGACCAACTCCTCGGGGCATAAGTCAACTCAACTGCGTGGCAAAGAACGCCACACCGCTGATCCACCTTATGCCTGTCGGAGCTAAACGGTCGCTTCTGCTTTTCTTTTGTTGTGACTTTTTTGTGAAGTCAATTGTGTCTAAATTTTAAAGAAGTATTTAAAATATATCTTTAAAAAGATTGGAGGAGTATAGTCAAGGTATAGAAAACAAAAGGAGAGATTGACCATGTTATCACAAGAGACAAGAACAATCATTAAATCCACAGTACCGGTATTAGAAGAGCACGGAACAGCGATCACAACTGTTTTTTACAAAAATATGTTCGAAGCACATCCTGAACTTTTAAATATTTTTAATCACGCAAACCAAAAACAAGGTCGTCAACAAGCTGCATTAGCAAACACGGTTTACGCTGCAGCAGTTCATATTGACAATTTAGAAGCTATTCTTCCAGCTATCGTGCAAATTTCCAACAAACATGTAAGTTTGGGAATCAAACCGGAACATTATCCGATTGTTGGAGAATACCTATTAAAAGGAATTAAAGAAGTTTTAGGTGATGCTGCAACTGACGAAATTATCAATGCATGGGCAGAAGCTTATGGTGTCATTGCAGATGCCTTTATCGGTGTTGAAAAAGATATGTATGCAAATATGGAAACTCAAGAAAATGGTTGGAGTTTCTTTAAAGACTTCTCAATTGCTCGTAAAGAAAAAGAGAGCGAAAACATTACTTCTTTCTATTTAAAACCAGTAGACGGAAAAAATGTTCCAGCTTATCAGCCTGGTCAATACATTTCTGTACGCATGGCAATTCCAGGAGAACAGTATTTGTTCAACCGTCAATACAGTCTTTCACAAGCTGCTTGTGAAGATGAGTTCCGTATTTCAGTTAAACGTGATGCAGACAATGATCCGAACGGACGTGTATCTGTTTATCTTCATGACGAAATGAATGTAGGCGATCGCTTTGAAGTCAGCGCTCCTGCAGGTGAATTCGTTCTAGATACTGAAAAAGATACACCCGTAGCATTTGTCAGCGGCGGTGTTGGTATTACACCAATGATGAGCATGTTCGAAACTGTGGCTACTTTAACTCCTGAGCGTCCAACAGCCTTTCTTCATGCTGCACGCAATGAATCCTTGCACGCTTTCGACAAAGATATTCAAAAACACGTTGCAGCTATGGCTAATGCAAACTACAAAACACTTTATTCTGATCAGCCACAAGGGTATATTACACAAGCAATTTTAGAAGAGTACGTCGACATTACAGGTGACGTTTATGTATGTGGTCCTGTTCCTTTCATGGAAGCCATGATTCAACAACTGAGCGCACTTGGAATGAAAGAAGAACAAATTCATTTTGAATTCTTTGGTCCAGCTGTCGCTCTTCAAACTGTATAATATTTTTAGAAGCTGTCCATTCACTGGACAGCTTTTTATATGCAGTCATTTATTGCAATAAGCAGTAGTCGTTTAAATCTATTGTGTTATCTACTGCCAGAAATTCACTTACAATAAATAAATGCCCTGCTAAAGCGCAGGGCATTGTTAATCTAAAAACTCTAGCCGATTACCGAACGGATCAAAAATAAAAAATCGCTCTACACCTGGAATGCTTTTATCTTCTTTAACTTCCACTTTATTTACTAGCAAATGTGCTTTCAGCTCTTTGTAGCCTGCTACTCGAAATGCTGGATGCGCTTTTTTAGCTGGTGAAAAAGGCTCTTCAACACCTACATGCAATTGTTGTTCGCCAAATCCAAACCATGCGCCTCCTCTTCTTTTCAATACTTCTGGTTTTTCAAGCTCTTGCATCCTCAAAATTCCTGCATAAAAAGCTATCGCTTCCCTTTCTTTTCCTGCAGGTGCTGCCACTTGTACATGATCGATCTTCAAAACAGAAAAATTCATATTCATACTCCTTTTTCTAGAGTTTATTTACTTTCTCAATAATATCATAGATGAATATTCCTCGATTTTTCGGTAACTCCATTTATTCACTTTGCAAACTCTTTCTATTTGACGTAGCATAAACAATAAAGAGGTGAATCCATATGACGTTCCCACAACAAGCTACATACTGGCTAAGTAGTCAATCCGTCTCAGTAGATCGTCTTCCTCAGCAACCGCTTAAGCAGGATATTCCGATCATGATTGAGGAACTAAAGAACTGGTGCCATACTGATAATGCGGGTGTAGCTGTTTCTTATTTTTTCCGACAATATGCACTTTACGTAACTGCTCAATTTACTTTACTCCACCAACATCATGGTTTTTTTTCTGTCGATTGGCGTGAATTGCAGTTTGACCGCGTTCATAATTACGGTTTGCCACTCTTGCAAACACATGTATCGTCTTCTACATTTCAAACTGTTGATTCAGAAAAGCGATTTCAAGCTTTTCATGACATTCTTTCTAAACAAGTTGATGACTTGTTAAACGAATTTAAAAAACACATAAAAATTTCTCCAATCACTTGTTGGGAAAATGTTCTTGGATCTCTTTTATGGTACTATGCCAGTATGGAAGCTCGGAATCCACGATTGGTAGCAGAAGATTTTGACTGGCTGCTAAATGCTGCAAATTGGAAACCTATTAAGACCTCTTATCTTGCTAAGCTACTCGGCAATACTTCGTTGCGACAAGCAGTTTCAAAGCCTTTACGAAAAACATGCTGTTTGTATAAAGAAATGTCTTCGTTTGATACGTGCACTTTTTGTCCAAAGCCAAATTAAAACACCTCAGCAACATGCTGAGGTGTTTGTTTTATACTTCAAATACTTCGTGTAGGATTTTTCCAGGGTCGTTATTCATCAAGTTTTTAAACACGCAACTTTTTGGTTTTTGTTGAAGTGTTTTCGCAAACGATTTAGCGTGATCGGCTTCTCCAACCACATGGATTTCTTCCCATTTGCGTTCTTTTTTCAATTTATCTATTTTGCTGCCCATATCTTTATAAAAACGTTCCAAATTCTCTTTTAGTCTATGATCTAGTTCATCGACTGGACTTCCACCGCCGCTTCCGCCAGTAACGGCTACGCCACCACCACCTGCTCCACCGCCAAGAGAGCCGGAACTGCGTACACCTTTTTGTTCAGTCCACACTTCTAGGCCTGCATCAAACTCATAAAAAAATTCTTCATTTATAATCCCCATCGATGTATCAATAACACGAATTCCTTTAAAGCCTGGCAAAACAATACCAGCATAAGGATAAGCTTTGTACATGTATCGCAGCTCTTCTAATTCAGGTTTGTTTTCCCAGTGAAAACTTGTTTTTACCGGCACTTGTACATAATGTACTGACCATAAATCGTTGTATGGGGATGCGAAAATGATGACTCCTTTTTGAAACTCTGTTTGGTTATCTAAAATTTCTTTTTCTACTTTTTTTCTCAAGTCTTTATAGTCTTTTATTTCTTTTTCGTTGTTCGAAGCTGTTAAGTACTCATCTAATCGCTTTAAGCCATTTTTCAGATGGATCTTCCATGCCCCATTTTGGGCATCCGGATCAGCTGGATTGGTATTCAAATATACACTTAACACGCAACGATCTGGACATTCAAAGTTTTTCAATTCCTGGATTTTGTCGTATAAGGTCATTCAATCATCCTCCTTGTTATATTCCATCCTTACTACCTGATTACCCGTATAGATTCTATTTAAACGAATCTTCTGAAGGTTTTTAAATTTGATGTTTAAATTTTTTTGTATTGTGGTAAATAGTATATGTATTGAAAAACCATAAAGGGAGCTGGAAAAAGTATGGAAAACATCAATAAAAAAGTTGAAGATAAATTAGAAAATACAGATCAACAGAAAAAAGATAAGATTTTAGCAGATTTCTCTGTATTCATGAATTACTTAAGTGATAAAGTGGAAATGGGCGAAAAATTAGGCTTGAGCGAAGAACGCATTGCGCAACTAGCTGAAAAAGTCGCATCTTACCTTGCGAAAAAAGAAGATCCTAAAAACAGCGAAGAATATTTATTGCACCGCTTATGGCAGGTTGGCGATAAAGAAGAGCAACACATGCTTGCACATATGCTAGTAAAATTAGCGAAAGATCAAAAGTAATTCTAAACAAAAAACCTTCCTCAATGGGAAGGTTTTTTTTCGTATAATCGGAACATAAGCAAGTAGACAAAACCGCTCGCAAATGCCAGTAACCCTAATACACCAAACGTCAATGGAAAACCAAACCAGGCTGTCATGGGGATAGAAATCGGTGCAATCATGCGTCCAATTGTGTAACGCAAACTAGCCGCCGCAAAGTATTGGCCGCGCATGTCTTCTGGTGCAAGCTTAGAAATAAAGCTTTGCTGCAGACCAACCACCATTAACTCCGCAAAAGTAAATATTCCCATTGCAACAACAAACATCCAGAACCATGACGTTAACGGAAACAACCACATTGCCAATCCATAAAAAGCAGCTGATGCAAAGAATACCCACTTCTCTGGAAACTTCGTCATCCATCTTGTCACAACAACTGTCAATAACGCCACAAACAACCCATTTTCAGCTAATAAAATACCGAAAGAAGTTTCCCCTGTAACGGACCATTCTTTACTAAAAAAGGAGGCAATTGTTTGTGTATCAATAGTTTCTCTCAAATAAATTGGGATTAACAAATCCAATTGCATAAAAGTTTGTGCTCCTAAAATTCCAGCGACGATAAACAGCATAAACAAGCGGTCTTTAAAAATTAGCCCATACTCTTTAAATTGCTTTGAAATCGCGCCCACCCAACCAGTTGCAGTTTGAGTTTGCCATTTATCTAGCATCACTTGTGACAACGTTTCTTTTATAAGCAATTTCAATACCAATCCGAGCAGCATGGATATAACGGTAACCACCAATAATAACTCAAAACGGTAAGAGAAAAAGAGAATTGCGCCAAAAAGAGGCCCTACTACGACTGCAATATTTAAAGTTGTATAAAAAATAGCAAAAACATCACCACGGTATTTTTCCGGTACAACATCAGCGATCATTGCTTGACTTGCTGGTTGATATAAAGACCCGCACATTCCAGCTAGTGTAAACGCGATAAATCCGAGCTCAGGAGATTGAAGCCAGGGTGAATTAGCAAAAGCAAATAACAAAAACGAAAAGCCTTGTGCAATAGAAGCGACAACAAGCATACGTTTACGTCCAAATCGGTCAGCACAATACCCTCCAACTAAGTTTGCAGCTACAGAAAAAACTTGAGAAACAACGAGCAATAAGCCAGCCGTTCCTTTACCAAACTCTTCTGCAAAGTATATTGCTAAAAACGGAAATACCATCCAATAACTTGTATTCATGAAAAATTCGCCAATTAAACGAACTTTTAAACTGCGATCCCAATCCTTAAATCTCATTTCCAATTCCCCGCGTTCTTCTATATGTCACGTCTGTTTTTCAGAGGCGCTAGTTGATAATTTCCAATAACCGATAACTTATGCAAATATCAATCATCAATTCTTTTCGTTCTTTAGCAAATTGAATTGAAATTCGTTCGTGGTCTCGTTCAACAATTTCACCTGCACCAAAAACGCGGTGACGAACAAAGACTCCTTCGCGCAATACTTCCTCGGAATGGATAGCGTTTGGATTATCAGGCACTGTTACGTTAATTGGTGTTTTTACTATATTACTTTGTGAAGTGACTAGCCTTTTTTCAGGAACGATTAACTTCCTCACTTCTTCTACAAAACGCGATTCATTGCCATGACTGATCAGCTCTAAATGCGTTTTTGCTCTGGTCATGCCCACATAAAATAATCGACGTGCTTCTTCTACTAAATCAGGTGCTTCCGCATCTTCTTCTGTTGGAATCACACCTTCTACTAAATCAATCATGTACACTCGTTCAAATTCCAACCCTTTTGAGCTATGAAAAGTTGATAAGGTCAACATATCATCTGTTTTTTCTTTTTTTGCTTGTTGCGTGACTTGTTCTAATTGTTTGAGTCGTTTAGCAAAAGCTGTCATCGATTCAAGAGGTTCTGCAATTTGCTCTAAAGTTGTGAAAATCTGTGCCAAGTACGTCATTTTCATTCCAAATTTCTCTGCACGACTAGCAAGCATTTGATCATAACCCATTTCTCCACGAATTGTTCGAATTACTTTCAAAGGTTTCATCCCATTTAAGGCAGCAAACCATTTTTTCTGCTCGTTTAAAATTTTAATTTGATAGTCTTTTAAAGTAATTGTTAAATTGATATCATCAAAGGCATTCTCGCTTGTTGGCTTCATACGACTCAGCATTTTCAACTGACTACTTGACCAATACGCATTGGTTTTGGAAGCAATTTTTGAATAGATGTCAATACGTTCTGGCTTTAAGCTAAAGCGCATAAAATTTAACATATCTTCTACAATCCAATGAGAGAAAAACCGGTTATCGGAATCTTTCATATAAAAAGGAATGCCTAAACGTTCTAGTTCACTCATTAGTAAAGTGGACGATGAGTTGTTGCGGTAGAGAATAGCAATATCTCCGTAGTCGCTTAGTTCTTTAAGTTCTTTTAAAACATATTTGAATTGTGCATCTTCTGAACTCAAAC
The DNA here is from genome assembly GCF_001186155.3 of Planococcus versutus. NCBI lineage: Bacteria > Bacillati > Bacillota > Bacilli > Caryophanales > Caryophanaceae > Planococcus > Planococcus versutus. The sequence continues at coordinate 2,787,825 of NZ_CP016540.2, forward strand.
GTTTTAAAATAATAGGATCGCCTTCTGGTTGTTTCGTGAACATGCTTTTATCGTGTCGCTTTTTATTGGTTTTAATAAACTGATTCGCAGTCTGGACAATATTCTGCGAAGAACGGTAATTGCGTTCCATTTTCATAATATACGCATTGGGATAAACCGTTCTAAACTTCAATAAATATGTAGGCTCAGCTGCTCTCCACGTATAAATTGATTGATCGTCATCGGCTACAACACAAAGGTTTTGATGATGGGCTACTAACTTTTCAACGATCGCATGCTGTATGAGCGATGTGTCTTGGCTTTCGTCTGTCATGATGTAATCCCAACGCCCTTGGTATTTTGCCAATAGATTCTTATCTTTATCCAATGCTTCATAAGCCAGTGATAACATATCATCAAAATCCACTAACCTTACGTCATAGTTTTCTTTAAAGGCTTCGTATGTTTTGAGTATTTCAATGGCACCAGGAAAAGGTTCCTTCAACTTAGCCCATTGCTGTCTCGGCAACATTTTATTTTTGACATAGCTAATAAACGACATTAGTTCTTCTAATTGGTCGTCTGTGATCGGTTCATCGTTTTCAGTTCGATACATTTCACGAAGCAACTTTTTCTTATGAAGGCCATTGGTTTCATTGCCTTCAATCATAACGTAGCGTGACCCTGAAAAATAATCACGTGTAATTTGAAATGCTAAGCTATGAATAGTCGAAAAATCGATGGGTTGAAGTAAAGGAAAAAACCGCTTATAGCGCTCGAGCATATCATTAGCGGAAGCTTTACTAAACGTGATTGCTTTAATGCGCTGCGGTGATATTCCTTTTTCTTCGATCAAGTATCCAATACGCATGATCATTGTTGTTGTTTTTCCAGATCCAGGACACGCGAGCAATAGCAAAGGTCCTTCTGTCCGTTCTACTGCTTTTCGTTGTATTTTGTTTAACTGAACTCCAAGTTCCTGTTTTTTCCGTTCAAAGAATTGGCTCATGACAAGAGACTCCTTCATTTTTCAATACTCCTATATTAACACAAAAACGGAACCTTTTACGGCTCCGTTTTTGTAGATTTAGTTGAAAAATCGGTTGTGAATGACTAGCATACGTAAAAGAAAATACATGCAGTTTTTTATAAACTAAACCTACTTTTATTTTTGTGGTAAAATCTCACAAACTCGTCCGACTTGTCCATCTTCTAAACGTACTTTAATACCATGCGGATGCGTCGCCGAGTTGGTTAACAAGTCTTTAACAACACCTTGTGTTTTTTTTCCTGAACGTTGGTCTTGTTTCAAAATTACATTTACTTGGATACCTGGTCTTACATCGCTTCTTTTTTTACCATCCATATAAGTCCCTCCTTGCTTCTTTCTACTATACGCTACTATTTTCCTCTAAACAAAACAGATGTTGACAAGATATCAAAATAAAAAAGCGGGGTTACCCCCGCTTTTTTTATGATGCTTGATTACAAGCGATCGCGATCTATACGATTTTCACGGTTTAATTTGTTGTCTTTAGATTCAGTATCACCTTCAATATCTGCTTCTTCGTGACGAACTGTTTCATTGACAGTTTCTGTATCTTGTACTTTACGTTTTCCAACTACAATTTCTTCAGCTACTACGTCTTTTTTCGTTACTTCCACACGTTCTTCCGATATTGGAATGTGAATGTCTTCACCTTCTTGGTAAGCATCCCCAGTCAAAGTGGATTCGTTGTCAAACGAGTTCCCTGTTACTTCTTCATTTACGGGACGACGTTCAATATAAACTTCTTCACGTTCTACTGGTACTTCAATCGACTGTTCTTCTTCAACCACATGTTTACCAACATTTACTTCACCGGTTTGTACACGTTCTTTATCAACGCTCAAACGCTCTTCATGTAAACGCAATTTTTCTTCTTCTGTATGATCGTGATCCACATGTGTGTCTTTGGTATCAAAACGATTTGTATTTTCTTCTGTGAATTTATCTTCTGTACGATCAGATCCTAGACCAAATCCTGTGCCAGAATCTCTTCCAACACCTGCAGTGTCTGAAGTAAATGCATCATTTTTTTCGTTATAGTAAAGATCGTTTTTCTCATTCGTATCTACTGTTAATCCGTCTTTTGCTATTGCTTCGTTATCCATATGCGTTCCGCTTGTTCCTGCTCCAGTTAGCCCAGCTGCTCCCATTGTTCCTGCTGCAGAACTAGTTGAAGTGTTGTCATATGGTGCTTTTCCTTCGTAGTTTGCACCGTACTCACGGTCAACAAATAACAAGATTTTACCATTTTGAACTTCGTTGTAATAACGGTCCGCTTCGTCTTTGTCGACTCCCATTCCTGTGAATGCTTCGCGTGTTGAATCATCTCCTGATAAGAAGCCCATGAATTTGTCCATCCAGTTTCCTTCTGAAGATTTATAATCTACATCTGTACGCCCTCTAAGCATCGAAATTTGATCTTTATCCCGTGCCATTACATACATATCATCTTCACGAGAACCCTGCGCTTTTAACTCTTCAATTTTACTTAAAACTTCTGTCTCTGTTTCAAATGTACCCATAAATTTGTTGTTAGTCATTTCCTATTCCTCCAATTTTTATAATATGAATATACTTGCTTAGTCTAGAAAATACCCTGCCACACATTTTCTTAAACATATCAAAAGATAAACTAGTATTTTATATCTCTCTATTCGATTGTTCTATTCCAGTGACGATGCGCTGCAATAGCTTCTACAAATGGACCTATAAAGCTAGAAGCGTCGCGACCAACAACTACACCGGGCTGACTTTCAATACCAGCTACTTGCAACCATTTTTGCCCTTCATGCGTAGCGCCAATTGGCTTGTAATGATCGAATGCTTCTCCGATATAACGTGCTGCTTCTTTAGCGAATTTTTTACTTACGTCAGATCCGCCTACCGCATAAATGGCATCGTAAAGTACAGGATCTGTCGTTGTGAATGTGTGATCCACTTCAAGTTCTTTGCCTTCTAAACCTTTCAGTTTCCCTTGCATTTCACTAACAACTTCACAATGTACACCTTTAGTATTAAGCTCTTTTAAAATACTTATTACATCAGCATCATTAAATCCTTGGTCAATCAACACGCCCACTTTACGAGTAGCTGCTGATTTCACTGTATTTTCCATGCTTAATGCTGGTGAAGTCTTTGTCACATCAGAACCACCGCTAGTCGGAGGTGTTACCCCGATATTTTTAGCTACAGCTTGTGCCATTTCCAAATTAACATTGGCAAACATTTCTACAGCGCCTTCACGAATCCACATTTCCTGACACTTCCCAAGTTCAAAACTAAATGCTTCAATAATGTGCTGGCGTTCTGGTTTTGTCATACTGTTCCAAAACATAGTGGCTTGTGAAAAATGATCTTTGAAGCTTTCGCTACGAGCACGCACTTTGCGACCTTCTATTTTTTCTTCATAATGAGAATAGCCACCTTCAGCTTCGCTTACAGGAGCTGGCGTGTTGTTTGTAAACGAGCTTTTCTGATAGGCAACGCGCCCTTTATTAATTGATTGACGGCCCATTCCATCTCGTTGATTGTTGTGGAATGGACACACAGGACGGTTAATCGGCAACTCATGAAAATTCGGTCCATTTAAACGCAACAATTGCGTATCTGTATATGAAAATAGACGTCCTTGAAGCAATGGATCATTTGAAAAATCGATTCCTGGAACTACATGTCCTGGATGAAATGCCACTTGTTCTGTTTCAGCAAAGACATTATCAACATTTCGATTCAACGTCATTTTCCCCACTAGTTGAATTGGAATTTCTTCTTGTGGCCATAATTTAGTTGCATCTAGTAAATCGAAATCAAAGCTGTGTTCATCTTCTTCTGATACTATTTGTACGCCTAGTTCCCATTCAGGAAAATCAGCTTGTTCAATGGAATCGTATAAGTCACGACGATTAAAGTCAGCGTCTTTTCCAGCAATTTTTTGTGCTTCGTCCCAAACAAGCGAATGAGTTCCGAGTGTTGACTTCCAAGTAAATTTGACGAAATGTGATTTGCCTTCTTCATTGATAAAACGGAAAGCATGGACGCCGAATCCATCCATCATTCGGAAACTGCGCGGAATGGCACGATCTGACATTAACCACATTATGGTGTGCGCTGTTTCTTGATTGTTAATGACAAAGTCCCACAATGTGTCGTGTGCACTTGCAGCTTGCGGCATTTCATTATGTGGCTCTGGTTTTACTGCATGAACAAAATCGGGAAATTTGATGGCGTCTTGTATAAAAAAGACAGGCATGTTGTTGCCGACCAAATCATAGTTTCCTTCTTCGGTATAGAATTTAGTAGCAAAACCCCGTACATCTCTTACAGTTTCAGCAGAACCTTTTGATCCTGCAACTGTGGAAAAGCGTACAAATACGGGCGTTTTTTTTCCTTTTTCCGATAAAAATTTTGCTTTTGTTAAATGCTCTAGCGAATCATAAGTTTCAAATACACCGTGTGCAGCGTAACCTCTTGCATGGACAACTCGTTCTGGAATACGTTCATGGTCAAAATGCGTCATTTTTTCCCTAAAATGAAAATCTTCCAGCAAGGTTGGTCCTCGTTCACCGGCTTTTAATGAAAATTCATCTTCGGCCATTTTTAGTCCTTGGTTAGTCGTTAAACTTTTTCCAGAATCATCTACTCGGTACTGCTCCAACTGTTCATCTTTGCTGTTTTTATTTACTTCGGGTTGTTTTGACATTTTGCCACTCCTTCTCTTTTTTTATTCATTCTCCTAATACCCTGTCTGCTTTTAATAAACCTCCTTCTCTGTTTTATCCCAAAAAAATAACCGAAGGCTGTTTAAGCCTTCGGAAATCGTATTAAAAGATACTTAAATCCCATTCTTTCGAAATTTGTCGCAACATCATCGTTCCTGCCGCACTATTACCTTGCACATCAATAGCTGGACCATATACACCGATACCTGCTCCTGCTCGGAATTCGTACGTTTGTGAGTGTAGTTTCGGAGGTACTGCTGCCATAATTCCACCGGACACACCACTTTTAGCCGGAATTCCAACATGCGCTGCAAAATTGCCAGAAGAATTGTACATGCCACAAGTGACCATTAAGACTTTTGCAACTTGCGCAATTTCATCCGAAAAGTGCTTAACTTTAGTGATTGGGTTGTAGCCGTCATAGGCAATGATCAATCCGATCAACGCTAAATCTTTCGTGCTTACTTTAATGGCACATTGACGAATATAAATATCAAGTGCTTCTTCTACTTCGATATCTAGAAATTTTGCTTCTTTCAAATAATAAGCAAGTGCTCGGTTGCGATGCGAAGTCGCCCATTCAGAATCGTATACTTCTTTATCAAGCTCAAGTGGATGGCCTACCAACTCCTCTAAGAAATGCAGTAGAAATTCATACTTTTTCTGACTGGTCTGTCCGGGTAGCAAAGCTGAAATCGTAATAGCCCCGGCATTAATAAAAGGGTTGAATGGTTTATTAGGTCGATGAATTTCAAATGGAATAATGGAGTTAAATGCTTCTCCCGTTGGTTCAACATCAACACGTTCTAGTACAAACTCCAACCCATAATTACAGCTTAACGCGATAAACGTTAATGCCTTTGAGATACTTTGCAAAGTAAATTCTTTATCTGTATCGCCTGCGCAGTAATAGTTTCCATTATCATCTACCATACAGATGCCAAGCTGGCTTGGATCTTCTTTTCCTAATGCAGGTATGTATTGAGCAGTCGTTCCTAAAATGGCATGCCCTTTATTGTCTTCTACCCAAGCTTCTAATTGCTCTTGAATATGTGGATTATTTTGCACGCAATCCCTCCTTTTCTATCTTTTCTCTTATCATGACTGAAACCTGCTCGCTTTGTCAAAAGCTTATTTACTACCAGGCTACACCTAGCAACCCGTTTCTAAGTACGTAGAAATTTTTTCTATAGCTTGTCATACCATATTTTTGCAGCTTCAACTTCTGGCATCGTTAATTGATGACCAAACTCTTCCCAGTGTACCTCTACTTTTGCACCAGCATTTGTTAATAACTTCTCAAGTTCTGTCGTTTCTTCCGCAGAACAAATTGGATCATTCGTACCCGCTCCAATGAATACCGGAATAGTTGTTAAATCCGGTAAAGCTGTTTCTCGGTTTGGAACCATTGGATGATGGAGTATTGCTCCTTTAAAGGAATCTTCATGTGTGAACAATAAATTAGCAGCAATGTTGGCACCATTCGAATAACCAATGGCAATCACATTTTCACGGTTAAAATTATGCTCTTTTGCAGCTTGTGCAATAAATTCGTACAGTTCTTCTGTACGGATTTTCAAGTCTTCCATGTCAAAAACACCTTCAGCTAAACGTTTGAAAAAACGCGGCATGCCATTTTCTGATACATTTCCACGCACACTTAATACAGAGGCCTCAGGATCGATGTGAGAAGCAATTGCTAGCAAAGAATTTTCATCTCCTTCTGTCCCGTGAAGCATGAGGAGTGTCGGTTTAGCAGGATTGGTTCCTTGTTGGAAAATATGTTTCATTGATAAACAACCTCCAGTATAGTTTAGCTTTTTCTTTTCTAATTTTGTTTTTACTAAAGAGTAAAATATCTTGAATTCAAGATAACGTTAACACACATTTTTTATTCTTCCAATAATAAAGGTTCACAGCATTACATGCTGTGAACCTTTATGAAAAATTATACTTGTAGAGTTAACATATCTTCTAAATTTTCTTTCGAAAACAAGTAATTTTCATTACAGAAATGGCATTGTGCTTCTGCTTTACCATCCGTTTCAATCATGTCTTTAATCTCTATCATGCCGAGACCTTGAATTGCCTTTGAAATACGATCTCTTGAACATTGACATTGAAATTTTACTGGCATCTTATCTAATACGTTGACGTTTCCAACGCCCAAGACTTCAGTTAAAATGTCTTCTGGTGTCAAGCCTTTACGCACCATATGGGAAATTGTCGGAATAACTTTTAAACGAGCTTCAATGTGTTCAATGATGCTTTCTTCTGTACCCGGCAATAATTGAATAATAAATCCACCCGAAGCCAAAATCGTATTATCTGGGTTGACGATGACCCCCACACCTACAGACGACGGAATTTGTTCAGAAGTTGTAATATAATGCGTAAAATCTTCACCCAATTCACCTGATACGATTGGAACTTGTCCTACGAACGGCTGAAGCAAGCCAATATCTTTGGAAATCGACAATGTTCCTTCCGTGCCTACTGCTCTTCGAACATCTAACTTGCCTTGTTCATTTAAATCAAAGTGAGTTAACGGATTGCTTACATATCCTCTCACTTCGCCTTTAGCATTCGCATCTACCAAGATAGTGCCGATGGGGCCACCTCCATTAATGCGGATGGTTAACTTTTCTTCGCCCTTCATCATGGCACCTAACATAACGCTTGCTGTCATCGAACGACCCAATGCCGCAGACGCGGTGGGCCATGTATAGTGACGTCTCTGTGCTTCCGCAACTGTTTCTGTTGTACGTGCTGCGTAAGCACGCACTTGTCCATCGTAGGCTAAAGCTCGAACTAAATAATCGTTCATATTGTTCTTCCTTTCTGTATGCGAGCTTCCTACGGTTAGATTGTTTGTTTTTTTAGTTTTACTTTATCAGGTGTAACGTCGTCCCCTAGAGGATCTATGACTTTCATGCTCGTAACAGTCGACTCGACTTGGCCACGAATTGCGCGCAAATAATCTTCGCGCAAGACTTGACGTTCTACTTTTTCAGCATTGCTCAAGCCTTCTTGACGTGCTTTTTGAGATAATTGGTTAATGCGCGGTAAAATATCAATCATTCTTATTCCTCTTTTCTGTTACGTAACTAGTTTTTGTTCTAGCCATTCAGCTAATTCTGTCGTTTTCTTTTGAAACCTTTGCTCTTTCATTTTTTTCGAAAGAGATTCGATGGTTTCTCGTTGCATATGAGAACGCCATGCATGTTCAGCTTCTACCATTAACTCTGTCAATAAGCAGCAGCTTTCAGGTTCTTCAAGCTCCAATAAATCACCCAATACGCCACTCGGTGAATAAAGCGATTGTTGACCTTCGATGGCAACATATATATCAAACACATTAATATCTTCTGGTTTTTTGTTAAGTTTAAATCCGCCTTTAACTCCTGGTACAGATGTGATCAAGCCTGCACTGACCAGTTTTCTTAATAATTTTTGAAAATATGTTGGAGAAGTTCCTAGCTGTTGACTAATTGCTTCACCCGGAAGAACGGCTTTGTCCGGAAGCAAATTCAATAACAACACTGCATATACCGATTGTTCTACACCTGGTTTCATATGCACCTAAATCACCCTCTTTCAATTAAGGATAATAAATATCCTTAATATCTATAATACAACATCTCGAATTAAAAGTAAACAGCTTTGCTTACATGTTTTGTAAACTAGAAAAAGCTATCCGGAGTTGGATAGCTTTTTCTAGTTTATTGATTTAGACGATTCCCGACACTGCACCGTAAACAAGTGCCATTAAAATCACAAATGCAGGATGGACTTTTCTAATTTCAAGTAGCCAATAACTAACGATAATTAACACGATCGTTTGTATAGTCCCGGAACTTTCAATAGATGTCATAAAAAATTGAAGCGTCATCGCACCTAGTAATACAGCAATAACTGGACGCACTAACTTGGTGATATTCTTAACTTTTGGTGAATCTTTATACTTTAAAAGAGTAACCATTAAAATTACCATCAAGATTAGAGACGGTGCAACAGAAGCAAATAATGCAACAATCGCTCCTCCAATTCCACCTTCCGCATAGCCAATGTAGCCTGCCATTTTTGTGGCGATTGGCCCAGGCAACGCATTACCTAAAGCGAGAACCTCTCCAAATTCCTGCGTTGTCATCCACTCGTAACGGTCGACCACTTCTTTTTCAACAAGTGGAATAGAAGCAGGTCCGCCACCGTACCCTAATATACCTGGAATGAAAAATGCTAAAAAGAGATACCAGTAGATCATTTTGAGTCTCCTCCTTTTTTAAAGGAGGTTAAAGAAACAATTAAAATTCCGAATATGACGATTGCTGGATGGATGTTTAAAAATTCTAATAAGATAACAGCAAGTGTTGTAAACAAAATAGCACGTCCCATGCCTAACGACTTGCCTGATTTCTGAAAAAAGTCCCAAGTCATAATAGCGAGCATTACCCCAACAACCGGCACTACTGCAGCTGACATGCTGTTAACCCATTCAAGGTTTTTATACTTTTGTAAAATACCCAAGAGAATAATCATTAATCCAACAGTTGGAACAACTGTGGCCATCAATGCCACAAGACATCCAATCACACCATTTACGCGGTAACCGATATAACCAGCCATTTTCGTCGCAATGGGTCCGGGCATCGTATTTCCCAGTGCTAATGTGTCGCCAAATTCATCTTCAGTCATCCATTTATAGTTAACAACAGCTTCACGGTGAAAAAGTGGAATGGCAGCAGGTCCACCACCGAACCCAAGAAGACCTACACGAAAAAATGCTAAAAAAAGATCTTTATTGGTTTTCAGTTTGGAACTCTTTACTTGCTCTTTCTCCACTTTCTCGACGCCTACCAAACAGCCACCGAACCGTCTGTACGCGCTTCAGTGCCGCCTGATAATACACCTGTATCAGGATTGCGCCAAATGATTTGGCCTCTCCCAAAACTGCCGCCATCTGTTGCTACTTGAATTTGATGACCTTTTCGACTTAACGCTTGCACTAAGTAGTTTGGAAAGTCAGGTTCCACCAGAACAGTTTTCCCTTCAATCCATTGCCACCTTGGAGCATCAAGTGCTGCTTGTGGATTCATTAAATAGTCAATAGTATTCGTGACTACTTGGAAATGACCTTGTGGTTGCATATATCCACCCATAACACCAAATGGTCCAACAGCTTTGCCACCTTTCGTCAAAAACCCTGGAATAATCGTATGGAATGTCCGTTTACCTCCAACCAATACATTCGGATGCTCAGGATCTAACGAAAAGTCTGCTCCTCGATTTTGCAAACCAATCCCTGTTCCTGGGATGACAATTCCAGAGCCAAAACCCATGTAATTACTTTGAATATAAGAAATCATATTGCCTTCTTCATCTGCTGCTGACAAGTAAACAGTCCCACCTTTAGGCAATTCATAAGGCTCGGGGTCAGACGCGTTGTCTCCAATTTTTTTAGCGCGAGCTGCTGCATATTCTTCTGATAGAAGATATTCAGTACTGACAGGCATGCTTTCTGGTTCTGTAATAAATGCTTTACCATCTGTAAATGCTAGTTTCATGGCTTCAATTTGCTCATGATACGTTTCTGCAGTTTGCCATTTAGGCTGTTCCAGATTTTTAAAAATGTTTAGCGCCATTAATGCAACCATGCCTTGTCCATTTGGCGGAATTTCCCATACTTCATATCCTTTATAGTCTGTGGATACCGGATCTACCCACTCAGGCTCGAATGCTTTTAAATCTTCTTTTGTTAAAAACCCTTGATGTTCTTTCATGAAGTGATCAATTTTATCTGCAATTTCGCCTTCATAAAAAGAGCGGGCATTAGTTTGTCCAATATCGATCAATGTTTTAGCATGACCCGGAGATGACCACAATTCCCCAATTTCTGGCGCACGGCCATTTGGTGCAAATGTATCAAACCAACCTTGATACTCTTCACTAGTAAACGATTCTTTGTATTTAGCATAGGCCGCTTGCCAATACTTTCCGAGAATAGGCGTTAGTGGATAGCCTTCTTCTGCATAACGAATCGCTGGTTGCAAAGCTTCTGCAAGTGACAACTTCCCAAACTTCTTTGAAAGTTCAGCCCAAGCAGCAGGCACTCCCGGTACTGTTACAGGTACTAAGCCATGCGTTGGCATTTTTTCAAATCCAAGTGCTTTTACGGCTTCAGGAGAAATACTTTTCGGTGCAGGACCTGAACTGTTCAAGCCATGTAGTTTGTCTTTTACCCAAACTAAAGCAAACGCATCTCCACCGATTCCATTTGAAGTGGGCTCCACAACAGTTAATGCAGCAGCAGTGGCAATGGCTGCATCAATGGCATTCCCACCCTTTTGCATAACTTCAATACCCGCTTGTGCTGCTAGTGGTTGTGAAGTGGCCACCATTCCTTTTTTTGAAAAAACGGTTTGTCTTTGTGACATAAATGGGTTGTGTAAATAATCCATTAAAATTCCTCCTATCAGTATAAAAGCCGAATGCGGGAAAGCTTCCGCATTCGGCTTTTTGGTTATCCCGCAAAATGGCAAGCTGCAAAATGATCTTTTTCATGTTCGATAAAAGCAGGCTTTTCGACTTTGCAAATCTCTTGTGCAATTGGACACCGTGTATGAAAAGCACATCCGGAAGGTGGATTTGCTGGATTGGGCATATCTCCAACCAATCGAACACGTTCTTTCTTGGCATTTACTGTGGGTCTTGGAATAGCAGATAGTAACGCTTGCGTGTAGGGATGAAGCGGTTTATTGAAAATAGCTGAAACCGTGCTCATCTCTACTGTATTCCCTAAATACATAACCAGTACACGATCACAGAAATAACGTACCACACCTAGATCGTGTGAGATAAATAAATAAGAAAGGTCGTATTTTTCTTGTAATGTTTTTAGTAGTTTTAAAATTTGCGCTTGAACGGAAACATCCAGTGCTGAAACAGCTTCATCACAAATAATAAATTGTGGATTCAACGCGATTGCTCGAGCAATGCCAATTCGTTGTCGTTGGCCACCACTAAATTCGTGTGGATACCGGTCGTAATGCTCGGGTTTTAGTCCGACTTCTTTTAGTAAGTCCTCTACTGAATCTCTTCTTTCTTGCGTTGACATATCTGTATGCATTTTAAAAACTTCATCTAACGCATGTCCGACTCGTTGTCTGGGGTTTAAAGATGCATACGGATCTTGGAAAATCATCTGCATTTCTTTAACAAATTTCTTTTTTTCTCTTCGCTTTAAATCTTGAATTTCCTGATCATTAAAATAAATTTTTCCATCTGTTAACTCTTCAAGCCCTAAAATGGTTCTACCAAGAGTAGATTTGCCACAACCGGATTCTCCTACCACTCCAAGACTTTCGCCTTTATAAAGCTTTAGAGAAACAGATTCTACCGCTTTAACATTGCCAGTAACTCGTTTTAACAGACCGCCTTTAATTGGGAAATATTTTTTTACACTAGTTAACTCTAATAGAATATCAGACTTTAAGGGTGATTTTTCTTTGATTGTGGTCAACCGTTTCAGCCTCCTTGTCGATCAGCCAGCAGCTCGCATAATGCCCTTTTCCTGCATTGAATTCCGGAGGCTCGTCTATTTTGCACTTATCCATAGCGAACTTGCAACGCGGATGAAAACGACAACCTGTTATTTTTTCGTTTAAACCTGGCATATTGCCAGGAATCGGTTCTAACTCGAATTCTGGATCGTCTACATTAGGCACAGAGTTTAACAAGCCAATTGTATAAGGATGTTGAGGATTCTCGAAAATTTCACGTACAGGGCCTTCTTCGATTTTCTTGCCTGCGTACATAACCATTACACGATCTGCCACTTCTGCTACAACGCCCATATCGTGAGTAATCAACAATACGCCCATATTCAATTTATCTTTCAAGTCTTTCATCAAATCCAAAATCTGAGCTTGAATGGTCACATCTAGAGCAGTTGTAGGTTCGTCTGCTATTAACAAGCTAGGATGGCAAGCAAGTGCCATAGCGATCATAACACGTTGCCTCATCCCTCCACTTAGTTCATGTGGATATTGGTTTAAACGTTTATCCGGACTGGGAATTCCTACTTGTCTGAGCAATTCGATACTTTGTTTACTCGCTTCTTTCTTTGATAACTTATGGTGCAAAAGCAATGGTTCCCGCAATTGATAGCCGATGGTCAGTACCGGATTCAAAGCAGTCATGGGTTCTTGAAAAATCATCGACATCTTATTACCTCGAATACGGCGCATCTGCTCATCTGAATTTTTTTGAAGAGACTCTCCATTTAATAAGATTTCTCCGCTTTCAATAGACCCATTAGAAGGCAGAAGCCTCATTACGGATAAAGATGTAATACTTTTTCCGCAACCTGATTCTCCAACGATGCATAAAGTTTCTCCTTTGTTCACATGAAAGGAGACATCTCTGACCGCTTGTAATGAACCTTCCGCTGTACGAAAAGATGTTACTAAATTCTTCACTTCAAGTAATGTCTCCGCCATACTTTCCCTACTCTCTAGTTACGTTTTGTAAGAACCATTGGCCGTTCGGATCTAACTGAAGTCCTTTAATCGATTGATCTGTAGCTGCCGTCACAACACCATGGTACATGACAACGACTGCATCTTCATCTAACATCAACTGATTTGCTTCTTCTAAATATTTTTTACGTTCTTCTTGGTCCACTGTTGTGCGCGATGCTTCAACAAGTTTATCAAATTCTGGATTACTGTATTGCGCTCGGTTTGAAGCACCGACATTGTCCGAATGGAAGTTAGGGTAAAACATTTCAGAACCGTCACTTGTAACATTCGACCAACTCAAGAATGTCAAATCGTAATCACCTGATCTTGCCGTATCTAAGAATGTAGCCCACTCCATTGTTTCAATTTCTACATTGAAACCAGCTTCTGTCAGTTGAGATTGAACAATTTCAGCCATTAGGACAAAATTATCACGGTTAGCAGCAAGTAATTTGATTGGCTCGTCGCCAAATCCATTTTCTTCTACTAATTTTTTAGCTGCTTCTGGATCATATGCAGTTCCACCTTCGTCTGCTGATTTGTCATAACCAAAAACTTGTGGTCCAAGAACACTATCGCTTCTTACACCTAATCCATTTAGTTTTTCAACAAAAGCATCACGGTCAATTGCACTTGCTACTGCTTTTCGGAAATCTGGATTCTCGCTACGTTCTTGCGAATGATTGAACGTCAAGTAATAAACCGGTGTTCCTTCTTTTTTCGTTACTTCAACGTTGTCAATTGATTCAACGCGAGACAATTGTTCTGAAGGCAAGGCATCAATAAAGTTTACTTCGCCTGTTTGCAACATCGAAATCGCTGTTGAAATTTCAGGAACAACTTTGTATGTCACTTTGTCTAGTGTTGGAGCACCATCCCAATAAGCTTCGTTTTTCTCCAAAACGACTTGGTCGCCTTGATTCCAGCTCTCGAACTTAAATGGTCCAGTTCCTACAGGATTTTGCATCAAATCTTGTACTTGGTCAGCTGTTGGAGAAATGATTGCCGCATTGGAGTGTGACAAAGCTGCCAATAACGGTCCATATGGATATTTTGTTTTGATTTCTACTGTTGTTTCATCAACTGCTGTAACTGTATCAATTGGCTCTAGTAGAGATGCACGAGGCGCTGCAGTAGCCGGATCCACTAATTTGTCAAATGTGTATTTTACTGCTTCTGCATTGAATGGCGTGCCATCTTGAAACTCAATTCCTTCTTTTAATTTAATGACCCAAGTCAGTTCATCAGGGTTTTCATAGGATTCTGCTAATTTCGGTTCAAGTTCCATTGTTTCTGGATTGCGCTCAAACAAATTTTCATAAATCTGAGACATGACACTTGAAGACACTGAGTCATTTGTCATGATTGGAGATAATCCCACTGCGTCTGTAGTAGAGGCATAAATAACTTCTTGTCCTTCCGATTCAGAAGAACTTGAGGTCTTTCCACTTTCTGTACCTTCAGGAATTGTACTTTCCGAACACGCTCCTAGGATGAGCAAGCCAATCAATGCCAATAAAAACAACCATTTTTTATTCATTAAAAATCCCCCTATATGTTTTATTGTTGTAAATCCATATTTGGATCAAGCGCATCCCGAAGGCCATCGCCTAATACATTAAAAGCAAACACAGTTAACATAATTGCAATTCCCGGAACAATGGTCAAATGCGGTGATGACCACATAAAGTCCTGTCCTTGTGAAATCATTGCTCCCCATTCTGGTGTGGGTGGCTGAGCGCCGAGACCTAAATAACTGAGCGCTGCTGTCGATAAGATTGCTGTCGCCATTCGCATTGTTGCGAAAACGATAATGGGTGCAGAGGCATTCGGCAAAATGTGCCGAACCATGATGCGTAAATCAGATGCCCCCATCGATCGCATGGCCATGATGTATTCTTTTTCTTTTATTGATAACACCGACCCACGTACAATTCTGGCGCACGTTGGAATCGACCAAATACTGATTGCAATTGCCACGTTGACTAAGCTTGTGCCAAGAATTGCAATAATCAGCATCGCTAACAAAATTCCCGGAAACGAAAACAGCAAGTCAACAAAACGCATGATGACAGCATCCATTTTCCGATAATAGCCCGCTAACATTCCTAAAATAATTCCTCCTACGAGACCTAAAGTTACAGCCACACTTCCCACAACAAGTGAAATTCTTGCGCCGTATACAATTCGGCTCCAGACATCTCGTCCATAATTGTCTGTTCCCAACCAATGACCTTCGCTGAAAACTGGCATTTCGCTATTGGCTAAGTTTTGTTTAATGGGATCGTGAATCGTAATATATGGTGCAAATATCGCGATTAAAATTTGAAGAATAACAATTATTAAACCAATAACAGCTAGTTTGTTTTTGAACAAACGCTTGAGTGTTGTTATATAGTACTTTTCTCTTTTTTTCGGTTTTAGCTTGAGCGTTTCAGCTGTTGTCATAGCTCCTTCTCCTCTCTATTCATACTTGATGCGTGGATCAATGTACGTGTAAACGATGTCCACGATTAAATTGACTAGTACGAATAACGTGGCGACAAGTAAGACGGAACCTTGTACCATCGGGAAGTCCCGAGCTGCAATAGCATCAATCATCAAGCGTCCAACGCCATTAATCGCAAATACTTTCTCAGTAATAATCGTACCTCCAAGCAAAAGTCCGAAGTTCAATCCAATAACAGTAATAATTGGAATCATGGCATTTTTCAACGTATGAATCCAAATTACATTTTTTTCCTTAACCCCTTTTGCTCTGGCAGTCCGCACATAATCAGCACGAATTACTTCTAGCATCGATGAACGAGTCATCCGTGCAATCATAGCAGCAGAGCCCGTTCCTAGGGTAATTGCTGGCAAAATCAATTCTTTAATGCCGTCAATAGTATAAAAGGGATTGGACATTCCACCAACAGGTAGCCATTGAAGATTTACGGAAAATACTAAAATCAATAAAGCGCCAAGCCAAAAGTTAGGAATGGAAATTCCTGCGAGAGCAAGAGTAGTTGCCGAAACATCCAAAAGCGAATTTTGTTTTAATGCAGAAACTAGTCCAGCAACAACTCCGATAATTACTGCTACGATCATGCTGGCAATTGCTAATTTCAACGTATTAGGAAATCGAATCATGATAGCATCTGCAACCGGTTGACTAGTTTGATAAGAATATCCGAAGTCCCCTTGGACTGCATTCCCTACGTATCTCACATATTGAGTAAGAAAAGGATCATTCAAACCCAAGTTGTCTCGAATTGCAGTAATGTCTGATTCGGTTGCTGTAGGCCCTCCGATAACAGCAGCTGGATCTCCTGGTGCTATATACATCGAAGAAAACACAAGGAAAGAAATACCTAGCAACAAAAATAGTAATTGCAAAGCTCGACGTACGATTAAAGAAACCAACAATACACCCCCAGATCATTTGTTAAGCAATTATTAAAATTCGCTTTCCAAATGTTAATTATTTTGATAATTTTGATTATAAAGCACTGATTAGAAAAAAGCTACACTGTTTTTACAAAAGTATGAATTTTTTATTATTTATCTTTCACAAAGATCTTTTTTTCGCTATTTTACTAACTTTATGTATAATACATCCTATCAATAGTTAATTATTGGTTAGATTTTTTACACAAAAATAAAAGTCTGCAGCTTTTTAGCTGCAGACTTTTATAATTTCATTCCGGTTCGACTCTTGAAGCGTCGAAGTAAAATGTGGCTCTCTACTCTTGTAATCCCTTCTAACGCATACATCTCTTCGTTGATAAATTTTTCAAGGTCGATAAAATCATCGACCAACACATGCATATGAAGAGTTGATGGTCCCGTCATTTGGTAACAACTCGCAACACTTGGATTGTCCGCCAAAGCTTGCGCTACTTTTACGAGTGAAGCAGGCTCACAATCTACCTCGAAAAAGCCTGACACTTTTTTGCCCACTTTTTCACTATTGATGACGACCGTAAAACTTTCAATCACACCCGCTTCAGTGAGTTGATGCACTCGTTCTCGAATGGCCACACGTGACAAACAAAGTTCTTTGCCGATGTCGACATAGGACATGCGGCCATTTCCTGTTAATAATGCCAGTATTTTTCGATCAATTTCATCTAGTTTCATACATACACCTCAAGCTCTCATTTTAAAATTCTGTTGGTTATTTACGCAAATGCAGTTGTATGCAATAAATACCCGGAGCGACTTCAACTACTGCTCCTTCTTGAAACCCAAACCATTTATAAAGTGCCATTGCTGGTTTGTTGGCTGAGCCGGTACTAACGATAAAATCGCATGCATACTGTTTTTTCAGCAAATAATTCAATAGCTTTTTCCCAACTCCCTTTCGAAAATGAATGGGGTCGACTACCAGTCGATAAATATCAACAACATCTTCTTCTAGTTTATAAGAAATAACACCTTGCAATTGCTCTTCACTATAACCCAAAAATGTTTCCGTACTGTTTTGAATTTCTTCAATCGTTTCAGCTAACTGTGGAATTTTGTAAAACCCGATTAGCTCGGCTTCTACACGGTAAGCAGCTTGTTGTATTTGCTGAATTTTTTTTGCAATTGATCTGTTTTGATGATCTAGTTGATAAACCATATAGCTATCACCCTTACTTAAACTTTACCATGATATTCTTTATAGAGTTGATAAAATTAGTTGTGAAGAAAATCGAGCAACTCAGCAAATCTGTCTGTAGCGTCTTTATAGCCCTGATTGTATAAAATTTCAAGTTTTACTGGATCTCGCTCTAAGCCCTTAATTTTGTATAAATTAGCTGGACGAATAACTAAAGCTGACTTTTCTCTTTCTAATTGCTCAATAAACTCCATTGTTTCATTGTAACGCAAAGGTCTTTTTTCCATTTGCTTTGCAATCGCTGGATACTTACGTACAAACGCTGGCATGATTTTTGCTAAACGGCTCGCTTTTTTTCGATAGCCTTTTTCTCTTGTTAAAATAATGATTGGCTTTGTAACTCCATCAGATAGCGCTTTTCTGATGGGAAGCGGATCAGCAATACTGCCATCCATTAAATAGTGACCGTTAAATTCTACTGGTTGTGACATTACTGGCAGTGAACTCGATGCTCGTATAATAGATAAAACGTCTTCTGGTCGATTTTGTTTCTCAAAATATACAGCTTTCCCTGTTAGACAATCGGTTGTTCCTACTACAAATTCTTCTGTTGCATTGCTAAAGCGCTCATAATCAAATGGCACTAAGCTGTTTGGAATTTCATCAAAGATTAAATCCATTCCAAAAAGTTCTCGTTTAGTCCATAAGTTTTTAACTGAAATATATTCAGGATGATTGACGTAGCCGATAGTAACTTCTCGATTGCGACCGCTTTGTCTTGAAATGTAAGAAGATGCATGACAAGCTCCTGCTGAAACACCAATTATATAATCTACAACTACATTTTCTTCCAATAGCTTTTCAAGAACACCACCTGTGTAAACTCCGCGCATTCCACCACCTTCTAATATTAAACCGCTTTTCATCGTTCCCCACTCCTTTGGCTGATAAAAAACCTTCCTTAACCTATTTTCTCAATAATTTCTGGTTTGTTATTTTTAGGAGAATTAACTTCTTCAGAAACCTGATAAACTTCCATGTCAATTGCTTTATAAGGTTTTAACAACGATTTCAATAGTTCAATATCTTCTACGCGGGGATCTAGCCACGTTTGTTCGTCTTGTTTTGATAAAATAACAGGCATCCGGTCATGAATTTTTTTCATTAACTCATTTGGAACAGTTGTCAATATGGAACAACTATTGACTATCTGACCATCGGGCGCTTTCCAAGATTCCCAAAGAGCTGCAAAAGCGAAAGGTTCATCTGTTTTCAATTTGATGCGCATTGGTAGTTTCTTGCCATCTCTTTTTTGCCATTCATAAAAAGAATCAGCGATTACTAAACAACGTTTCTTTTTGAACGCATTACGAAAACTGGGCTTGTTCTCGACTGTTTCAGAACGAGCGTTAATCATTTTATATCCTATTTTACTATCTTTTGCCCACGGAGGAATAAGCCCCCAACGGAGTTTGCCAAGTCGATTGTTATTCCCATCGTTTACTACTGCCACTACTTGTTGAGAAGGTGCCACATTATAGCTTGCTACGTATTCATCTTTTCCAATGGTCGTTTCCTCAATAGCAAAGCGTTCAATCAACACCGTGTAATCGGTGAATAATGAGTATCTCCCACACACATCAATCGCTCCCCACATTAATTATTAGTCACTATAAATATAACAGAACATTCTTTCTTTTTTTAAAATGAATGGATTCATAAAATTTTATCTGCTTTACTATTTTATTTTCATAAGCGAAATACGTTATTCCGCTTGTCTTTGACTCTATTTTTTACTGTAATTTTGCTTTTTCTCTTTATTCCCTTAAATCGATCGCCCTAAGCTATTTCATTCTATAGAACTCAAAATCTACGGAAAATTCGTTAAGGTCCCTTAAATGGCGAAATAGTGTTATAATAGAAGAACAATGAGTTATATTAGGAGGAATTACATGGCTACTGCACGCGAAATGAGTCTCGTCAACAAGGATTTTCT
This sequence comes from Planococcus versutus, assembly GCF_001186155.3. Taxonomy (NCBI): domain Bacteria; kingdom Bacillati; phylum Bacillota; class Bacilli; order Caryophanales; family Caryophanaceae; genus Planococcus; species Planococcus versutus. Next base: position 2,807,671 of record NZ_CP016540.2, read on the forward strand.
GGTTGAAGAATTAGGGCTGAAACAACAAGGCAACTCAACAATTTTTATGAACGAAGATTGTTTTGTGCTATCTCCATCGGTTCAGCGATATGAAAAAGGATTTGACGTCAGTGAGTTCAATTTGGCAAAGTTCGATCCAGAACGCCAACAAGGCTTTTTGCTCGTACGGTACATGGATACCTTTTTAATGGCGAAACTGGAAAGCTTCACTAAGAAAATGATGCTTCCTGAACTTCAAATTAAAAAGAAAAATACAAAACCCCATTGGAAATTCACAGTTGCTGAAAATCCTGCTTATCATATTGTGAATACACAAAACAAAGAACTGCGTTACCGTCTACAAGAACCAACAAAAAAACAAGTTCTTTCCTTTTTCAAGAAATTATAAAATCTTCCCGCTGCCTATGCACGCGGGCTTTTTTACGAAAAATTTTTTTGCTCTTTAGTTTGCTCTACTAACAAGCTATTTTCCATTTCACTTTTGAAACAAAAGTCATTAGCGATTGGACGTGATGTATGTATTCGCAACGATATACTATAAAAGACCGCTCTTTTTGGAAAATCATCTTTAGTCTTCTTTTAGCTTCTTTATTTATTTTTGCTAATATGTATGCTGTTCAGCCTCTACTGCCGGTTTTTGCAGATGAATTTCAAGTTTCTGTTTCTACGGCTAGCTTGTCTTTGTCATTAACGATTTTCGGGCTGATTCTTGGCTTAATCATTCTTGGTTTTTTTTCTGACCGAAACGGCAGAAAGTTCTATATTACTTACGCTTTACTCGGTTCAGCCATTCCTTTTTTTGTTATTCCTTTAGCGGATTCGTTTGCTGTGTTGTTAATTCTTCGCTTTATTCAAGGTTTTGCGATGGCTGGTGTACCTGCAGCCGCACTGGCTTATATAATTGAAGAAATCGACCGAAAAAACATTGCTTACGCTACCGCTCTCTACATCTCTAGTAATGCGCTTGGCGGCATGATTGGACGTTTTTTAACCGGCTTTTTAACAGATACGTTTTCATGGCAATTCTCCTTTTATGTATTTGCTCTATCGGGACTCATCATATTTTTAGCGGTTCTTTTCTTATTGCCACCGTCAAAAAACTTTCAGTCGAGCCAATTGAGTTTCACAAAAGATATTGAAGGATTTTTATTTCATTTGAAGAACCCTGCACTTCTTGTTGTTTTCGGATTAGGTGCCGTGTTGCAAATTTCTTTTACCGGGGTTTGGACCTATTTACCTTTTCATCTTGAGGCTCCACCTTACTCTATGTCTTTAAAGGCTATTTCGTATTTATTCTTTGCATATGGCATTGGTGTTATTGGCAGTCCGCTAGCTGGTCGTGCTGCTGAAAAATTCGGCTTCCGTAAAATTCGCTTGATTGGTGTCTTTATTCTTTCGGCTGGGATTTTTATGACATTGAGTTCTGCACTTTGGCTTATCGTTATCGGACTTTGTTTAACGTGTCTAGGCTTTTTTACCGCACATTCTTTAACTGCTTCTTCAGTTGGACAACAAGCTACTCATCATAAAGGCAGTGCTTCTAGTTTATATTTGGTATCCTACTATCTCGGTGTCGCTATTGGCAGCTCGCTGTTAAGTCCATTATGGCTCTCAGCTGGTTGGACGGGATTGATTTTTTTTACATCGGTATTGCCACTTTTTTACGTATTTGTGCTTACGATCTACAAAAAAAAGTAGGCTCTCCCATGAGGTGAGCTTGCTTTTTTTGCTTTTATTTTAGAAACGCTACTGAAGCGAACCTTTCACTCACTGCATTTTTCATTTCAAGATTCGACGCACATATATCCAAATCGAGTGACAGGTTAATCTGCGTAACCAAGACAAAGATACGGAATACCAAAAAAAGGATCTATTTCTATTCATGTAAAGAGCTCAGAACCAGTTGTTCCGGACTTTTGTAGCATATTGGTATTTTACTTTTCTTTATTCTTTAAAACTTCTCCCATTAGATTTTGCTTGCTTCTACTATTGAATTGCCGTAATCACCTTTTTTATAAAAAGAATCATTTTCATTTCTGTTAAGTGAGAGAGTAAAATCCTTATAACGGAAGAAATAAGCCATAGCCAAAATATACCGTCAAGAGTGAAAGAAGTGCAAAAACCACATACTCAGAAGTTCCGCCTGTAGTAGCTGTTACAGGGAAACGGACAGTCCATTTAAATGGAAAAAAGAATTTGACACCTCTTTTAGTAGCCATATCTAATACGATATGACTGGCCATTCCTACCAAGACCCCTGCTGAAATAGCCTCAACTGATATAAAAGCATCCATTATAAAGGAAATTAGTACAAGAAAAAGTAAACTATGCGTAAACGTTCGATGGCCAAAAAGACCATTAATCACTTTCGATAACATTGGCAACGTCCGACCTATTTTGCTTCCGCCATGGCAAATGTCTGGAATAATGGCACCTATGATACTTGCTCCCACCAAAATAACAGGTTCATAATTTGTGACTTGTGCGAAAGCAAGACTTGCTGTGATACCGCCTATGATGTGTGTTTTGCCTGTCATGCTGTCTCTCCTTTACTGCGCTTTGATCAACTCACTTTTATTATACTCGTATTCGTGTATGCTGAAGATAAGGAAATTGGCAATCAATAGTGAACTCTATGTGTTTATGAGTTCACACTCGCAATGAAGATTTCAAAATCATACATAGAAGGAGACGTTTTTATGGGAATTCATCGCTTTTTCACTTCACTAAATGATTTGGAACGAATTATCCGTGCACCTGGAATGTTCAAATTTGAAGAACATAATGTTGCAGCACACTCGTGGAAAGTAAGCCAGTATGCTATGTTTTTCGCAACGATTGAAGAACGTGCTGGCCAAGAAGTAGATTGGAAGTCTTTGTATGAAAAAACTATAAATCATGACTTTGCAGAAGTTTTTATTGGAGACATAAAAACACCTGTCAAATATGCTTCTCCAGAGCTTAAAGAAATGATCGCAAAAGTAGAAGAAGGCATGATGGAGAAATTTATTTTGCGTGAAATTCCTTCAGAATTTCAAGCTGTTTTTTTCGAGCGCATGAAAGAAGGAAAAGACTCAACTATCGAAGGACGTTTGCTGGAAATGGCGGACAAACTAGACCAATTTTATGAAGCCTTTGCTGAGTTAAAGCGTGGCAATACTGACAAAGAATTTATCGTCATGTACCGCATTGCGTTAACCAAATTATTAAATCTTCCTTTAGATGCAAGTGTCAATTATTTTAGAAATACGATGCTTAAAGATGTCATTAATGAAGAAACAGCGATTGATGTAAAAGAGATCACACGTCAAATCATTGCTGATCATTGAGCTTTGCTCTATATTTCGCATGTGTGTTGTGGTAAATTTAACAATAACCATTAACTTCGGAGGTGAATCCCTTAAAAAGGGAATTTATTGGACCCCATACTTATATTAAATTTAGCGTTGCTCGTCTTATTAATCGCGTTAACAGCCGTTTTTGTCGGCTCAGAATTTGCCGTCGTTAAAGTCCGGATGTCGCGCATCGATCAATTAATTGATGAAGGAAATAAAAAAGCGGTGCTGGTAAAGAAAATCACGAGTGATCTTGATTACTACTTGTCTGCATGTCAGCTAGGCATTACCGTTACAGCTCTTGGTTTGGGCTGGTTAGGAAAACCTACTGTAGAGCGTCTTTTTTATCCTTTGTTTGAATTACTCGATGTTCCTTCTTCTGCTTCTACAGTCATTTCATTTGTTTTAGCTTTCTCGTTAGTGACTTTTTTACATGTGGTGATAGGAGAAATGGCACCAAAATCTTTAGCGCTTCAATTTGCTGAAGCAATGACACTGTTCTTGTCGCCTTTTTTGTATGGGTTCGGCAAAATTATGTATCCATTCATTTTCATCCTAAACGGTTCTGCTCGTATTTTGTTGCGAATTTTTGGCATAGAACCTGGCAAAGAAGATCAAGCCCATTCAGAAGAAGAGCTAAAAATTATTATGGCACAAAGTTTTCAAAGCGGTGAAATAAATCAAACAGAGTTGTCCTACATGCAAAACATTTTTGCCTTTGATGAACGCAGTGTGAAAGACGTCATGATTCCACGAACTCAAATGATTTCTTTTGCCCATGATTTATCGAATGAAGAACTTCTTTCCCAAATACGCGATCATCGCTTTACGCGCTATCCCATTGCAAAAGATGGAGATAAAGATGACTTGATCGGCTTTATTAATGCGAAAGAAATACTGACGCATTATGCTATTAATGGTCAATTTGATATGTTAGAACTTGTACATGATCTTCCCTATTTTCATGAAACGACACCTCTTAAAAGCGCCTTAGTAAGGATGCAAAAAGATCATACGCATATCGCGTTAGTAATCGATGAATACGGGGGAACTTCAGGATTAATCACAATGGAAGATATATTAGAAGAAATTGTTGGAGAAATTCGCGATGAGTTTGACGAAGATGAAGATGAAGAAATTATTAAAGAAAGCGAGACGCGCTACCTGTTAAACGGCCGTGTCTTGTTAAAAGATTTGGAAGAACGATTTGGTTTTGAATTTGATGATAGTGAAGATATTGATACAATTGCCGGATGGATTCAGCATCAGCTTATCGAAGCTGAAACGGGTGATCTTTTTGTAAAAGAAGGTTGCGAATGGTCAATTGTCGAAATGGAAAATCATCACATCTTGAAAGTGGCTTGTAATGTCTTGCCAAAATCACCTTAAAAAGAATGTCCGAGACTTGGACATTCTTTTTTTCGAGCAAAATTTTGACAAGATTTTTAACAATCTTGCTTCTCTTATAATTTTAGGATTAGTTCATTGTGAAACAGGGCATATACAACTATACAACGTAATTAATTTTATAAAATGGAGGTTGTTATATGAGTAAAGCTATGGGGTTCGTCAAAGAACTTGGTGGTGAATTTAAAAAAGATAAAGCGACAACTTTAGCAGCAGCACAAGCTTATTATTACTTACTAGCTATTGTTCCTTTGTTAATTTTGCTGTTGTCTATTTTGCCTTATCTTCAAATTGATCCAGATCGGGCGGTAAAGTTCATTGGTGACATTCTACCAGGAGAAGTAGCCAAAACATTTCAAGATACAATTGTCAGTGTTGTCACCACACCATCAGGTGGTTTGTTGACTTTTGGTATATTGGGTACACTTTGGTCTGCTTCTAACGCGTTATCTGCTTTTATTAACGTCACAAACCAAGCTTACGGAATTGAAGAAACACGTTCGTTTATTAAATTAAAAGGAACAGCTATTGTGTTAACGCTAGCTATGCTCGTCGCTGTGATTGTTGCATTAGTTTTGCCGATTTTTGGTGGAACAATTATTGATTTTGCGAAATCATTCTTCAATCTTCCTGAGCAAACAGAAATTATTTTCCAAATTTTACGATGGGTTGTTTCGATTGCTGTTATGAGCATAGTATTAGCCTTTATGTATAAATTTGCTCCAGATAAAAGTTTCCCATTCAAGCAAGTATTAATAGGAGCGATTACTGCAACGATTCTTTGGCAAGCCGTTTCGTTTGGCTTCTCAATTTACGTTTCGAACTTTGGGAGCTACTCTTCTACTTACGGAAGTCTTGGAGGTCTTATTGTATTAATGCTTTGGTTCTTCTTAACCGGTATAATTTTGGTTATCGGTGCTGAAATAAATGCCATTTTGCATCGACGCCGACTAGCAGCTTCACCTGAAGCCTTAGCAAAAGGTGAAGAATCAATCGAAAATACCGAATCCTCTATGAACAAATACTAAAAAAACCCCTTTTCACATAATTGTGAAAAGGGGTTTTTAGAACATAAATACTTATCTGGATTTAAACTCCGGGACGATGCTCCAAGAAATTCCGGTACATAAAGCCTTCGACTTCTGTTTCTGAATATTGTTTTTGCAAAGCATTGATCAAGTTTGGAAACTCCGACGCGTTAGTAAGGTCTGTCACATATGACGAAATGCCATCAAAATCTGAACCTATCCCAATGTTGCGAATTCCACCAAGCGAGCAAAAATGATCAACATGACGGATCAAATCTGAGATCGTCGCTGGTTCACTGTTGTTAGTAATAAATTGTGGACAAAACACTACATCAATCATGCCTCTATTTTTGAACATTGCTTGAATTTGCTCATCGTTTAAATTACGTGGATGATCGCAAAGTACTCGAGCGTTGGAATGACTAGCAATCGGGTATTTCGACAGCTCCATCACGTCCCAAAATCCGTTTAAAGACAAATGAGAAACATCTGTGAAAACATGGTATTCGTTATTAAGTTGAACTACTTCTTTTCCGAGTTTGGTTAAGCCTGCGCCCCTCGGATCTCCTACGCCATCCGCACAAAGGTTTGCGTTGTTCCACGTCAAACCAATTGATAAAACTCCTAAACGATACAAATGACGGAGTTTGGTTAAGTCATTGCCAAATGCATCCGCACCCTCTAGGGTGAGCACCGCCCCAATTTCATCTCCTTGCAAAGCGTCTATGTCTTTCCAGTTTTTGATATGTTTTATTAACGGGTTTTTACCTAAAATCTCACTATAAAACAAATCGACTTGTTCTAACGCATGTTGCCATTTTTCATCAGATGGAAATTCGGGATGAATAAAAATAGCGAAAAACTGTACTTTCACACCTCCAGCTTGAAGTCGTTCAAAATTAGTGTCGAGCTCTGTTGAATGTCGAAAATCTAAAAGCTCTCCACCGAATAAGGTATTTCGTTTAGCCACCTGCAATTTCAATAAGGCATCACAATGTGTATCAAAAATTTTCATTTACCCGTCTCCTTTTCTCGACACGCTTTGATAAATCCAGCGAAAATCCCCTTTGATGCTGCATCTTCTGCTATTGCCATATTTTCTGGATGCCATTGTACACCTAGCACGAAAGATTGTTGCCTACATTCTACCGCTTCTACAATCCCGTCACTTGAAATGCCGCTAATGATGAGCGGAGCTGGCACAAGCCGATTCGCTTGGTGATGGCGACTGTTTACTTTTATACGGGTTGAATTTGTCAAACGTTGCAATAGAGATCCTTCTGTTATGTCAACAAAGTGAGACGCATGAAAACGTGGCGCTTTTTGCTGATGTTGCAGTAAACTTCCTGAGGCTTGTGTCGGAATATCTTGATACATATCGCCACCAACCGCAATATTCAAAATTTGTGCACCTCGACAAACTCCTAAAATTGGTTTGTTTAAAGTCATTACTTTTTTAGCTAACGCTAATTCAAATGCATCACGAGAAGGAATGATTACACCTAAGTTCGGATGCGGTTCTTCATTAAACAAAGTCGGATCGACATCATAGCCTCCTGCTAAGAACAAACCATCAATTCGTTCGGCAATTCCAGCTATATCTTCTTCCGCTAAATGAGGTAGCATAATAGGCAAGCCACCTGCTGCTAAAATTGCTTGTGTATCGGCAAGTTCAATGCCATAATTGTCTCGCCCTAACTCTAGAGATGCGGTAATACCAATAACTGGTTTCATTTATGTATGCCTCCCAAAGTTAAAAACTGAATAAATTAAACATACAGATTTTTCGGATGAAATACTAGTATATCTAACAACTTCATAAAAAAAGAGCTGACTCCTTTTGTTTCTTATAAAAAATCAAAGAAAATCAGTAACACTTTTAAAGTGCTACTGATTTTCCTCTATGTTCTATAAGTACTTCAACTTTAAGCTATCGAAATTTTAGCCACCAGGTTGAATTTCTGTCGTATAAATTAATTCACTGTCTACAAAAATACGGCATTTCATTCTTAAGCAACAAGCACCGACGGATACTTTAACATCTTTAAATTCACCGTCTTTGTTTTTTACTTTCCCAAATAGACGAGAAGTAAAATGAAGACCTATTTGTTCATCTTGCAAAACGCCATCCACAAATAGTTTTTCATTCGTCCATGTGTTTACAACACGAATTGTGTGCTCACCATATTTCACCATCCAAACGTCTTTCATCATACTAGCCCCCTACTCAAACTTTTGTTCATAGTATAACAGAAAGTAACAAAACAACTACTGTGACAAAAAACCAAGACTCTATAAAGCTTTAAATATGTTAACAAACTATTGCTGTTACTAATTCCTTTTCGACTAAAGCTCTGACTTCTTTTCTGTTAAGCGCCGAAATCGGTAACTAAACAACTGCCATCCTTTCTAAAACAGCAGTACGTTGGGGCATACCACCCTGCGCGCCGAACTTTTCAACTGATAATGATGCAGCCGCATTTGCAAAACGCACAGCCCATTCAAATTCTTGTCCCTCTACTAAAGCTGTTGCGAATGCTCCATTAAACGTATCACCTGCTCCCGTTGTATCTACTACTTTGGCGGGAAAGCCTTTTACTGTCACATGCTTTTCGCCGTCATAAAACTGAGCACCCTTTTGTCCAAGTGTGATGACAAGTCGATTTGGGTATTTTTCTAACGCAGCTTCCCAATTTTTCCCGAACATTTCTTCTGCTTCAGTTTCATTGGGTGTTAAGTATGTACAAAAAGGCAACATCTCCACTCTAAACTCACTTGCAGGAGCTGGATTTAAAATGCTTGGCACCTTATTTTGATGACAAATTTCCAGAGTTCGTTGCACTACAGCAATCGGCATCTCTAATTGCATCACGACCAACTCACTGGTTACTAATTGGTCAGCCAATGCATCTATTTCCTCTGCTGTAACTTGGTGATTGGCTCCTGGTACGACAATGATGCGATTATCGCCTTCTGACAATAAAATATTGGCAATGCCACTCATGCCATCTGTTCGTTTAATCTGTCGAGTCGATACACTTTCGTTCTTTAGAGCTGCCAACAGTTCTGTTCCGAATGCATCTTGTCCAACTGCGCCAATTATCTGTACATCACTTCCAAGTCTTGCAGCCGCAACCGCTTGATTGGCTCCTTTACCACCTGGAACTGTCTTATATAAATTACCTAGCGTTGTTTCACCTTGCTTTGGAAAATGATCTGTTTGAACAACCAAATCCATATTAATGCTGCCAACGACTGTTATCATTTTGATGCACTCCTTATTATTCCACGAATGATTAGATTCACAGATGACTGGTAACGCTTGCTCAACATTTTTTTATAAATCAGCAAATTTGATAGCAAGGCATTTGCATCATGCGGTACACCTAGCTAGTTCGATGTAATAAGCTTCACTGACGTACGCTCTCACATTTAAGAATCTCAGAATTGCCCCTACTGAAACTCCCACTTTTTTTACACTCTTCTTTACAGAAGTCATACAAAATAACTCCATTTTTCTTTCTACATGTAATCGGTTACAGACACTGTATATGGCAGTGAAGTTCTTGTCAATGCGAATATTTTTTGTTTATTAGATAGATAACCCTCAAATTCGAAATGCACATTCTTCATATAAAAAACCCCCGCAAAATTACGAGGATTCATATTGCTAAACATTTATTTTTTCCGTGCGCAAATCTCTTTTTTTCTCTGTCTCAGCTACATATACTGCGCATGCAGCATCACCTGAAATATTAATAGCCGTTCGAGTCATATCCAATAAGCGATCAATCCCGATAACTAATCCAATACCAGCCGGCGGAAGTCCGACACTGCCTAATACCATCGCAAGCATGATCAAGCCGACACCTGGTACACCGGCAGTTCCAATACTCGCAAGTACGGCTGTCAGCACTACTGTTAGTAAATCCATCGTTGATAATTCAATACCATATGCTTGGGCGATAAACATCGTTGCAACCCCTTGCATAATCGCGGTCCCATCCATATTAATCGTCGCTCCTAGTGGTTGAACAAACGAACTGACTGATTTGGAGACACCCAGTTTTTCTTGTGCCACTTCCATTGAAATCGGCAGCGTTGCGGTACTGCTTGATGTACTAAAGCCGACACTCATCGCAGGAGCAAAATTTTTAAAAAACCAAACCGGGCTTTTTTTAGCTAAAAACTTAATCGTTCCTCCATATGTAAAAATCGCATGAATGAAAAGAGCAGCTACGATTACGAGCATGTATGAGCCCATGGCTTTCATAGCTGATAAGCCTTGAGACCCTACAGCTGTTGCGATCAAACCAAATGTACCATACGGAGCAAACTTCATCACAATACCAACTAAATACATCATGACATCATTTCCTTGTTCAATTAACCTGACAAGTCCTTCTGTTTTCTCTCCCAGTGCAGTCAGTGCCAATCCAATAAACACAGCAAAGAATATAATTTGCAACATATTGCCTTCGCCTAAAGCTGCAATCGGATTGATTGGAATCATATTTAACAAGGTATCGCCAACAGATGGTGCTTTTTCTGCTTCAAATTCTGCACTCGAGAGATCAAAATCACCCGCAAGTCCAGGTTGAATAACTGCTGCTAAAGATAAGCCGATTACTATTGCAATAGTCGTTGTTGCCAAAAAATAAGCAACTGTTTTAATTCCGATTCGTCCTAATTTAGCAGGATCACCAAGACCTGCTGTTCCAAGAATAATCGAAAATAATACTAGTGGAACAACGAGCATATTTATCAAACTTAAAAATACTTGGCCAAGTGGCACAAATAAATAGCTATTTAATGCATCAAAATACCCGGGTATAAAGAGGTTTATCAGTAATCCAGCTATCGCCCCCAAAACAAGTCCGGATAGTACTTTTACGGTTAATCCAGGTTTTTTCATTTATTTCCCTCTTTTGTTTTTAGACGTAAAAACCATTTTAACGGAAAGTATGTCATTTCCACAACTTTTAACCCATTATCAGAATCCATAATTTTTACTTTTATAACTATTATTTTAAAATACAAAAAACCTGTATAAATGAGGGTGCATTTACACAGGTTTTTCTTAACAACATGCCGTATGCATCTTGTTTTTTTCGATTAAACTATAACTCGCTACTTCGAATCCTTTTTGATAAAGCAACCGTGCAGCTAGATTTTTTTCAACTTGATTTTCAGCAATCAAGTGAATTGGTTTTTTAGGTATTTCTTCATACCCTCTACTAAAATAAGAGATCGGCAGGTTAAAGGCATCGGCAACCGACTCTTTGTCGGATACATTATAAGCCCGCACATCGAGCAATGCATAGGAGCTGCCATCAATTTCTTCAAGTCGAGCCTGTTCAACTCCATAAGCTGGAATATGTCGTTTATATGCGCTATAGGCAACCATTAAAATTGGCACCCCGATCAGCATTGCACTTGCAATCATGTCATTTCTCCTTTTACACCATAAATCAGCTTATGGCATTGTACATAGTGAAGTTAAATCGATAACTCTTTTTTCCATTTTGCGTAACCACCTGATAAGTTCACCGAATCATTAAAGCCGTTCGCTTTTAAAATACTTGTCGCAATAGCCGAACGTGCTCCTGACTGACATTGGACAATAAGTGTCTTATCTGTTGGAATTTCATCTAACCGTTTTTTCAACGTACCAATCATAATATGATTTGCTCCTTCAATATGACCTTCATCGTACTCAGTTTGGTTTCGTACATCCAGTACATTGGCTTCCCCAGCATCTATTCGTTTTTTCGCTTCTTCAGCAGATATACTTTGATACGAATCTAGTTCTTCTGTTTCTTCAATTAGCTTCGACACATCACTATAGCCAATCTCACCATCAACGCCGATTGAATGCAAAACATTCACAACTTGGTCTAAAGACTCGGGATCTACTAGCAAATAAAGTGGCTTTTGATAATCTACAATCCATCCAGCCCAGTTAGCAAATGATTTGTTGAACGGAATATTGAGAGTGCCTGGAATATATCCATTTCCAAAAGAAGCAGAAGCGCGTAAATCAACAACTTGCTCTCCATTTGCAATTGATTTTTTCAGCTCATCTACCGATTTAATCTCTTGTGGTTGTGGCAAATCTTTTACTAACTCGACACCTGTTTTATTCACTGATTTCATCACAGCAAAATAAGCAGGTGGTTCTGGCTGTCCATCTAATAATTCTTTTTGGAATGCTTCAAGTTCATCGTATTGCAAGGCCCAGTTAAACATCTTTTCATACCCTACCGTAGTAGAAGGTACGGCGCCAAGTGCTTTACCACATGCACTCCCTGCACCATGTGCTGGCCATACTTGAAGGTAATCTGGTAATTGTTTAAAGCGTTCGAGTGATTTGAACATGTCTTTCGCTCCTGCTTTAGAAGTCCCTTCAACACCTGCTGCTTTTTCAAGCAAGTCTGGACGCCCTACATCTCCAACAAAAACAAAATCTCCCGTGAACATCCCCATTGCTTTATCTGCTGAACCGCCACGGTCCGTTAATAAGAAGGAAATACTTTCAGGGGTGTGCCCTGGGGTGTGCATTACTTCAAACACTAAATTCCCGATTTTAAACTGATCACCATCTTTTACTAACTGATGATGTAACTGATCAATATTTTGATATTTCCAGTCTGCGTCACCTTCGTCAGAAAGATACAGTTTAGCACCGAAACGATTTTCAAGTTCGCGTGAACCTGAAACAAAGTCAGCGTGAATATGTGTTTCAAGTGCTCCGACAATATTCAAGTTTTCTTTTGCTGCAAGTTCTTCGTAAGCAGTAATGTTGCGCATTGGATCTACTACTACAGCTTCTCCTGTTACTTGGCATCCTACTACATAAGAAGCGTGCGCTAAATTTTCATCATAGAAATATCTTAATAACATATAATCAGTCCCTTTCGCTCATTTACTTAAGATCAATATACCACCGGGGGTATATAATGTAAAACATTTTGCTTAGATGTATTATTTGTAAACTCTTTTCTTTTGTTTACACAAAAGCCCGGACTTAAACTTGAAAACAATGGGTTTAAGTCCGGGCTTTTAGTTTTTATCCGTGAAAAAATTTGGCAAGTCACTCGCTTTCATCGAAAAATCGGCAGACCTTTTATCAATAAATGATTGAATGCCTTCATTCGCATCCGCGTTTTGTCCAGCCCAATATAAAAATTTAGATTCTATTAAATGGGATGCAATAGGGTGACTTTGCCCCATCATTTTCCATAGTAATTGACGTGTAAAACTATTTGAAGTTGCTGCCGTATTCTCTACAATATCTCGGGCAATTTCAATGGCTTTCGCAAGCGGGTCTTCCGATTCGTATTGCATCAACCCCGTCTCCACAGATTCTGCAGTCGGTATGTATCGACCCGTCAAAGTCCATTCAAGCGCTTTACCAATCCCTACAAGTTTCGGTAAAAACCATCCTGAAGCCGCTTCAGGTCCGATACCTCGACGACCAAATACAAAGCCGATTTTCGTATCTTTTTTTACAATCCGAATATCCATTGGCAATGTCATCGTCATTCCAATTCCTACAGCTGGTCCATTAATCGCTGCAATAATCGGTTTATTAACTTCGTACACTTGAAGGCTTACTTGACCGCCAAGATCTCTGTAGTCTTCTGAAGATTGTTCTGACGAAAAAGTTGAACCGCCTTCAGACAAATCCATCCCTGCACAAAAAGCTCGTCCACTACCAGTTACTATAATGACGCGTACATCGTCGTTGAAATTGACATTTTTATAAAAATGCAACAACTCATCGTTCATTTTTTCTGTATAGGCATTCATGTGATCAGGACGGTTTAAGGTCAACGTTAAAATTCCATTTTGCAGCTCTGTTTTAATTGTTTCGTACAAGCCGTTTCACTCCTTCCTCATATTCAGTAAGCAGTTGGTCGACTATTTCCTTCGTCGTCTGCCGCTTGGTGATGGTTGTGACACCTTGACCCGCTGACCAAATGTCTCGCCACGCTTTTGCATTTACTAAATGAGACAAGTCAATATCCTCTTTGGGTTTCAACGACTTCGGGTCGATTCCTTGTTTCACTAAACTCGGAATTAATAGATTAGCTGGTACTCCACTAAACGAACTGGTGTACAGAATATCTTCAACAGACGAGTCAATAACCATTTGTTTGTAGTCATCCGGTGTATTACTTTCTTCTGCTACTAAAAAACGGGTGCCCATATAAGCATAATCTGCTCCCATTAGTTTAGCTGCAGCAATGTCTGCACCTGTAGACAATGTTCCTGCTAAAATAATCGTTTTATCATAAAACTCTTTAACCGCCGCAATAAAGGCAAACGGATTAATCGTCCCACCGTGACCACCAGCTCCAGCGCAAACGAGAATCAGCCCATCCACTCCAGTCGCCGCTGCTTTTTTAGCGTGCTTTACATTAGCAACATCCGAATAGACCATCCCCCATAAGCATGAACTACTTCAATAACATCTGCCGGTGAACCAAGTGAGGTAATTACAATTGGTGGCTCGTATTGACGAATCAATTCGAAGTCCTCTTCGTAGCGCTTATTAGAACCGCGATGACAAATGAAGTTTACGGCCCATGGCTTGTCGCCAAGTGTTTCTTTAATCTCTTTTAGCCAGGCTGCACAAGTTTCTGCTGGTCGTGCATTGAGTAAAGGAAAACTTCCAATTACACCCGCAGTTGATGCTTCGATTACCATGGCTGGAGTTGACACTAAAAACATAGGCGACACAATGACAGGCAGCTTAAGCATGTTCAATCACCACCGCAATTCCTTGACCTCCTCCAATACACAAACTTGCCACACCGTATTTACCTCCACGACGTTTCAATTCATACGCAAGAGATAATAAAATACGCGCACCACTTGCGCCGACTGGATGACCTAGTGCAATTGCGCCGCCGTTGACGTTTACTTTCTCTCGATCTAATCCAAGTTCTTTTTCTACTGCCAAATATTGCGCCGCGAATGCTTCATTAACCTCAAACAAATCAATATCAGCAACAGTCAACTCTGCACGTTTTAATGCTTGTTTAATCGCTGGCACCGGTCCAATACCCATAATGGTTGGGTCTACGCCGACGACACCCCACGAGACAATACGCGCCATTGGTTTTAAATTGTGTTTGCTTACGGCCGCTTCGCTTGCTACAACGAGTGAAGCCGCTCCGTCATTTATACCTGAAGCGTTTCCAGCTGTTACCGTTCCTTCTTTTTTAAATGAAGGACGAAGTTTGGCTAGAGCTTCTTCATTTGCGTCTGGTTTTATATGTTCATCTTTGTCGACAACTAACACACCTTTACGCGTTGTCACATTCATTGCTACAATTTCTTCTGCAAATCTCCCAGATTCGACTGCTTGTGTAGCTCGTTGATTGGATTGCACAGAAAAGGCATCTTGCTCTTCACGCGAAATATTGTATTGCTCTGCCAGTTTTTCGGCAGTCATGCCCATCCCACTTCCTGTATATTGGTCCGTCAACGTCGCCGTTAACATATCTTCAAATTGCAAATTGCCCATTTTAGATTTGCTAAAGCGCTGATCAAAATTGGCATACGGAGACATTGACATGTTCTCAGTACCTCCAGCCAATACCAATTCCGCTTCACCTAGTAAGATGTGTTGTGCTGCTGTCACAACAGCTTGTGCACCTGATCCACATAACCGATTTAACGTGAGCGCTGGAACTTCTTTTGGCACACCTGCTTTTAATCCAATATGACGGGCTAAGTAAGCGCTATTCACGCTAGATTGAATAACATTTCCGTAAAAAACATGGTTGATGTCTTCTGCTTTTACATTTGAGCGTTTTAACGCCTCAACTGCTGTAGCTGCTCCAAGTTCAGTCGCATCGGTTGTCGCAAGCGATCCGCCAAAGCCGCCAAAAGCCGTTCTGGCTCCGTCTATTAAGTAAACATTATTCATAATGTCGTTTCCCCTTTGCTATCGTCATTCATTTATTCAAACTACCCTTCAATTGCTCACTCAACTCTAGCCGACCAACGTCTCGAATATGCACTTGATCGGGACCATCAACTAAACGTAATGCGCGAGCATTGGCGTAATGTGCAGCTAATGGGAAATCTTCTGTTAAGCCGGCTCCGCCGAACACTTGAATGGCACGGTCAATAACATTTTGTGCAACACGAGGAACCGCAACTTTAATCATGGCTATTTCTTTGCGAGCTGATTTTGCACCTTCTATATCTATTTTATGAGTTGCATGTAGCGTAAGAAGGCGCGCTTGTTCGATTTCAATTCGACTTTCGGCAATGATTTCTTTGATGACATCTTTCTCTGCCAAACTTGAACCGAATGCCTCTCTACTATCAGCTCTTTTACACAATAGCTCTAGCGCTCGCTCAGCAGCTCCGATTGCACGCATGCAATGATGTATCCGTCCCGGTCCCAAACGTCCTTGAGCGATTTCAAAGCCACGTCCTTCGCCAAGTAAAATGTTCGATGCTGGCACACGCACATTATTATAATGAACTTCGGCATGTCCTTGTGGTGCATCATCATAGCCAAATACAGTTAATGGGCGAATAATTTCTATACCTGGTGTATCAAAAGGCACTAAAATCATTGACTGTTGCTGATCTTTCGCAGCATTTGGATCTGTTTTCCCCATGACAATTGCAATTTTACAGCGCGGATCCATGGCTCCGGTCGTCCACCATTTTTTCGCATTGACGACGTATTCGTCACCGTCACGGACGATGCTACTTTGAATATTCGTTGCATCTGAAGAAGCCACAGCGGGCTCTGTCATCGAAAAACAAGAACGAATTTTTCCATCTAGTAACGGCTCAAGCCATTGTTTTTTTTGTTCTTCTGTCCCGTATTTAACGAATACTTCCATGTTCCCAGTGTCCGGTGCATTACAATTAAATAACTCCGGTGCAATCAAGGATCGTCCCATAATTTCACATAGATGCGAATAGTCATAATTAGATAAACCAGCTCCATATTCCGGATGGTCTAAAAATAAATTCCATAAGCCTTGCTTTTTTGCCTTTTCCTTCAATTCATTTATAATGGGCGGAATCGTCCAACGATTTTCTGCATCTTTGAGGTATTTTTCTACTGTGGCTTCATTTGGATAAACATAGTCATCCATGAATGATAATAGTTTCTCTCGTAAAGTTTCAGCCTTTGGTGATAATTCCTTAAGCATTTACCTTCCCCCAATGTCCCTATGTATTTTCAAACTACAATTAATACTTTGTTTTACTAATTAAAAACTTCACTCTACCACTTTCAATAGTCAGAATAGTCGTGCTACTTATTCAAAATTAGTATAGTTGTTCTATTTTTCAATTACAAGCTATGGAGCCTAAAACTAGAATTTTTCCCCATAAAAAAAGATGCTCTGAATTTCTCAGAGCATCTTTCTTTATTATTCTTCTAAATCTACGTTGTGATAAACCTGTTGGACATCTTCTAGATCTTCAAGAGCATCAATCATTTTCTCAAATTGCTCTTGCGCATCTTCAGGCAATGGCAGTTCATTTTGAGCAAGCATCGTTAATTCAGCTACTGTAAACTCTGTAATGCCGGCATTTTTAAAGGCTTCTTGAACTAAATGAAATTGATCAGGTTCTGCATAGACAATAACTCCGTCTTCTTCTTCCATAATGTCACGCAAGTCAATGTCCGCTTCCATCATTAACTCAAGAACTTCGTCAGCTGTTTTGCCTTCAATACCAAATACCGCTGTGTGATCGAACATATAAGCAACCGAACCACTGACGCCCATATTGCCTCCGTTTTTGCCAAAAGCAGCACGGACGTCTGAAGCCGTGCGGTTCACATTATTCGTTAACGTATCTACGATAACCATCGAGCCGTTTGGTCCAAATCCTTCATAGCGTAATTCGTCAAAGCTTTCTTCCGATCCGCCTTTAGCTTTGTCCACTGCTCGGTCGATGATTGCTCTCGGGATGCTATACGTTTTTGCTCGTTCCAACACTACTTTTAAAGCTTGGTTCGATTCTGGATCTGGTTCACCTTGTTTGGCTGCTACATATATTTCTCGTCCGAATTTCGCGTAAATTCGGCTTGTGTTGGCATCTTTAGATGCCTTTTTTTCTTTAATATTATTCCATTTGCGTCCCATTCAATTTCCTTCTCTCTATAATGTCTTACACTAGATAATAGTCACTATCTACTATTATAGTACAAATCATTTAAATGTAACGTATTTTGCAGTTAAAAAAAGCAGTTTTTATCCATTTAAAGGATAATTCCTTTCAATTTGAAGTGAGATTGTAGAGTCGCTTTAGTTTAATTAATAAGGAGCTTGTTCAGAGACATCGGGATGATTGATTTCAACTTCTTTAAATGACTCTTGCTGAAATTTTTTAGTAATGGTTCACTGTTTGGCATTTAAATTATCAATGGCAAGAAGTCAAACGCTGTTTCAGCTTCTTGCCTTTACCGCACTGAGAACTCTTTCATTTTCAGTGACAGTTCATTGAACCTCTATATTTCAAGATGTGTTTCCAGTACACTTGAGTTTAGTAAAGAGAGTATCAGGAGGAGCTTACATCGATGATTAAAGCGATTTTTTTTGATTTGGATGATACATTGTTATGGGACAAGAAAAGTGTAAAAAAAGCGTTTCAAGAAACATGCCGTTTAGCCGAAGAATTAACAGGTGAATCTTGTGCCAATTTAGAAGAAGCAGTAAGAGCTGCAGCAACCGAACTGTATTCAGGTTACGATACACATGACTTTACAAAAATGATTGGCATTAATCCTTTTGAAGGACTATGGGGAACTTTTGACGATACAGGACCAGATTTTCAAAAGATGAAAACACTTGTCCCAATTTATCGTCAAGACGCATGGGCGCTTGGCTTGGCAAAAATCGGTATTGAAAATAGCACCGATATCGGTAGTCAACTAGCTGATTACTTTCCAGAAGCGCGAAAAAGAAATCCTGTACTATATGAAGAAAGCTTAGACGTACTAGCAGATTTGAAAGAGCATTATCAGTTGCTTTTATTGACTAATGGTTCGCCAAGCTTACAGCAACTCAAACTGGAAATCACACCTGAAATCGCTCCTTATTTCGATCACATCATCGTGTCTGGTGCATTTGGCAAAGGAAAACCAGACCCTGACATTTTCTATCACGCTTTATCTAAATTCGACTTTACCACCGACGAAGTATTGATGGTCGGAGATAATTTAATGACCGATATTATCGGTGCCGGAAAAGTAGGTATCCGCTCTGTTTGGATCAACCGTGAACAAAAAGCTCCGCATGAAACCATCATTCCGACATATGAAATCCAGCATTTAGAAGAATTGCTTCAACTGCTAGAACAACTTTAATGGAAAAGAGTCTATTCCATGAGTTTCTTAATAAAAATGGTAGAGAATGTTTTTGATTTTTCTCTATCATTTTTTGCTTTCTATACAATTGAAGAATAGGCTGATTGAAATGGAGGCGGCGACTCCAGCGGAAACAGTGCGAGCCGGAGCTACTGGACTGAGCAGAGCGAGGGAAGCAGCAGAGGCCGTACCCGCGGAAAGCGTCCGCCGCAATGGAAATTAGACATCCTTTCCTGGAATACCAAAAGGGCTATCACCAAAAGTTATCTTTTGGGACAGCCCTTCTGTTTGTTATAAGTTGATAGGTGTGACTCCTTGAATTTCCTCTAAGTTCCCTAGTTGTTCTAAACTACTTGTTTCTGCAGGTTTATCAATAGACAACATCATAATCGCATCTCCGCCCACAATAGAACGCCCTACTTGCATCGTTGCAATATTGACATTTTCTTGCCCAAGCAAAGTTCCAACACGTCCGATGACACCCGGTCGATCATTGTGGCGAACATACAAAAGATGTCCCTCTGGCACAACATCCACTAAATAATCATCTACTTTAACAATACGTGCTCCTTGTCCATTTAATAAGGTCCCAGCTGCTTTTCTAATACCTTCTGCTGTTTTTATTTCCACAGTGATTAAGTTCGTAAACCCTTTCGATTCTGTAGTCTTTTGTTCGGTAACAACAATGCCTTTTTGATTTGCTAAATATAAAGCATTTACATTATTAACTTGTTTTCCAAGATGACGTTTTAACATGCCTTTTAACATATTGCGCGTTAAAGGTCTTACATCCATGTTGGCTAACTCACCAGCGTAACGAACGGTAACTTCTTCTGCAGTGGCATCTATTAAATCGGTTAGAAAAGTACCAAGTCGCTCTGACAAATCAAAATAAGGCTCGATTTTCTTCATAATTTCTTTTGGCACAGATGGAAGATTCACTGAATTGCGTACAGTTCCAGTCGTAAAGTAGCTGACTACGTCCATACTAACATCGACTGCTACGCTTTCTTGTGCTTCAAACGTGCTGGCACCTAAATGAGGTGTTGCGATAACCTCAGGTAAATCCAATAAGCGAAAATCAACCATCGGCTCTTGTTCAAAAACATCAAGTGCGGCTCCAGCAACTTTTCCTGATTTCACAGCGTCGTACAACGCGTTTTCATCGATAATTCCACCACGTGCACAATTAACAATTTGCACACCATCTTTCATGATTTCAAATGCTTGTTTGTTAATCAAATGCTTGGTTTCTTTTAGCAGTGGCGTATGAACCGTGACAAAGTCGGCTACTTTTAAGACATCTTCTACAGAACCAAAATCGACTCCTAGCTTTTCCGCTCTTTCGGCCGTTAAAAAAGGATCATAGGCAATGACGTTCATTCGCTGTCCTTTTGCGCGCGCTGCTACTTCTTGACCGATTCTTCCAAATCCCACAACTCCAAGCGTTTTGTTTTTTAATTCAACGCCTACGAAAGATTTTCGGTCCCATTGCTGATTGCGCAGTGCATGAAATGCTTGAGGAATTTTACGAGCCATTGACATAATCATTGCCATTGTATGCTCAGCCGCTGAGTTGGTATTGCCATCTGGTGCATTGACTACGATAATGCCATATTCCGTTGCTGCTTCTAAATCAATATTATCAACACCAACTCCTGCACGCCCAATAATTTTTAAATTAGACGCTTTCTCGATTAATTCGCGTGTCACTTGCGTTTGACTTCTAACGATTAAAGCGTCGAATCCATCGATCCGATCTGCTAATTGCTCCGGCGTTAAATTGGTTTCCATAACAATGTTTACACCGTTTGCCTGACGTAAAGGATAAATTCCATCTTCACTAAGTGGATCACTAATAAGAATATGAAAAGTCATTTCGTTTTCTCTCCTTCTGTCAAATAAACGTGCTGTGCAGCCGCAACGCCTTTACCTAATTCGATTTTTTTCCCTACTTTTACTAAGCCAATTTCAATTGCTGCAATTGCTTGCAGCATGTCTGCTGGAGAACAATAACCCATATGGCCAATACGGAAAATCTTTTTCGCTAAAGGTCCTTGACCCCCTGCTACTTCCAAAGCAAATTCTTCTTTCATGACTTTACGGAATTTTTCAGCATCAAAGTCAGTCGGCTTTGCAGCTGTGACGGTTGGTGATGCATCTTTGTCAAGAGTCAGCAAAGGTATATCTAATGCGCCAAATGCTGCACGAGTCATATCTTTCATCAGCCGGTGTCTTTTATATACTTGGTCCAGTCCTTCTTCTTCTAACAATTGAAGTACTTGTTGTAAACCAAACATAATTGATAAAGCTGGAGTAAAAGGTGTTGTATCTATTAATAGATTATCGCGATGCTTTTTAAGATCCAAATAGAATCTAGGCTGAGGATTGGCTTCGATTTTCTTCCATGCCCGTTCGCTGGCTGCGATAAATGATAGTCCTGCTGGAAGCATAAAAGCTTTTTGTGAACCCGTTACCACAACGTCAATTCCCCAGTTGTCCATCTCGGTTTCTGTTCCCGCTACACAAGAAACACCATCCACGACTATAAGAGCAGTTGAGACTTCTTTTACAGCCGCCGCCAACTCTTTAATGGGATTTAACACACCCGTAGATGTCTCACAAAACGTTGAAAACACAACTGTGATTTCAGGATGCTCCAAAAGAAATTTTTTAACCGCTTCTGGGTCTACAGCTAACCCCCACTCGACTTCGAAAATATGAGTTTGAATGCTATATGACTGACAAATCTTCGAAAACCGCTCTCCAAATGCGCCTGTTACAAGAACCAGTACTTCTTCACCTGGTTCAACCGTATTTACTACAGCTGCTTCAAGTCCTGCTGTTCCACTACCAGTCAAAATGATGACTTCTTGCGTCGTTCCAAAAACGCGCTTTAGTCTTGGTCGGATATCTCGAATCATGTCAGATGTACTTTGTCCACGGTGTCCAATCATTGGTTGCGCCATCGCGCGTTGCACGCTTGGTGGGATTGGCGTTGGTCCTGGGATCCGTAAAATTTGTTTGTCTGTCAGCATAATAATGTCATTCTCCTCTCGATTCTCCTGAGTTTGCAAGTAGTATCTGTTTGCCTTGAAGAAAAAAAAGACTCTTCTCCCCCTACATAAAGATGCAAGGGGCGAAGAGTCTTCTATTCGCGGTACCACCCTAATTCACTGTCGAAAACCGCCAGTCTCATTGGTTCACATGCGTAACGAGCACGAAGCGAATGGATTTACTGAGTTGTTCAATCCACCTATTCAGAAGTGCTACTAAATGCCGAAACCACTGATTCTCACCATCCATCAGTTCTCTTAGGATTTTCTAGCACAAAGCCTATCTCCATCAACATAGTTCACCTGTATTTAGAATTGACTCCATCATATACAGGCTAAAATTCATTGTCAATATATATTAAATAGTTAGTTTTCTTTGAAACCGTTCTCATTTTCCACAAACCTAGACGCCTCTAAGTACTTAAAAACAAAAAAATAATTACATAATTTGATGAAATACATTAAGAGATCAGAAAAACAGATTCCAGCACTTTACCGAGTCTATTTAATTCCGTCCGTTCTATTAAAGAGAAAAATACTTGATTTTTATTCACTAGTTTTATTTTCGGAAACTTATGACTGGGTTTTTTCTTATAGCAATTTAATAAGAACGTGGCATCTTTAATATATTCTGTCCTAGATAAGCTAGAATCATATTATTGCTAACGGGTGCCACTTGATACATACGCGTTTCTCTAAATTTCCGCTCTACGTCATACTCGTCAACAAATCCATAACCACCGAATGTATCTAGGCAGACGTTTGCTGCTTGCCAGCTGGCTTCACTGGACAAGAATTTTGCCAAATTGGCTTGCTCGCCAAATTTTTCGTTATTATCAAACCTTCTGGCTGCTTCATAACGCATTAAATCGGCAGCTTTAATTGCTGCATAAGCGCGTGCAATCGGAAATTGAATGCCTTGGTTTTCACCAATTTTTCGGTTAAAGACTTCTCGTTCATTTGCGTAACTAGTAGCTTTATCGATAAAGAAGTATCCATCTCCTATTGCTTCTGCTGCTAATAAGGTTCGTTCTGCATTCATACCATCTAATACATATCGAAATCCACTACCTTCTTCACCTATCAAACATGCTGCTGGAATTTCCATATTTTTATACCATACTTGGTTTGTAGCATAGTTGAACATAGCACGAACCGGCTCTACTTTTAGAGATTCAGGTTGTTGTTCGCGAATGATTCGAAGATCAACTAAAAACAAACTAAGTCCTTCAGTGCGCTTTTCTCCCACATCTTCGATTGGTGTCGTACGAGCAAGCAACATGACTAAATCAGATTGTAGTAAACGACTGGTCCAATTTTTATGACCATTAACGATATAACCGTTTGCTGTTTTTTCAGCAAACGTTTCAATTGCAGTTGTATTGGAGCCTGCTTTTTCTTCTGTTACAGAAAAAGCCTGGAACCTTATTGATCCATCTGCAATGCCAGGTAAATACTGTTGCTTTTGTTTTTCACTACCGTGTTTTAGTAATGCACCCATCGTATACATTTGAGCATGACAACCCGCAGCATGACCACCAGACCGATTAATTTCTTCTAAAATAATTGTAGCTTCTGTCATACCGTAGCCTTTACCACCGTATTTCTCAGGAATTAATGCTGAAAGATACCCGCTTTTTGTTAGTGCATCTACAAACTCGTAAGGATACTCACGTTCTAAATCTAATTGTCTCCAATACGAATTTGGAAATTCTGAACATAGTTCTCTGACATTTTGACGCAATTGCTCTCTTTCTGTTTGTGTTAATGTCGGCATTAGGATTTTCCCCTTTCACATACATTTTTTAACTAGTTAACTTATTTATTTGTTCTTTCGAAAAACCTAACTCGCTTAAAATCGCCTCTGTATGTTCTCCTACATCGGGAATCGGATTCATGACCGTATCCACTTCGTCCGACGTAACAGGTGGAATGAGCGCCTTTAGTTTTCCAACCGGCGAATCCACTTCTCTCCACCGATTGCGTGCTGCCAACTGCGGATGTTCGACTAGTTCGTTCATCGTGTTCAAACGTGCATTCGCAATTCGTGATTCTTCAAGCTTTTCGATTACTTGCGCAGAGTTCATCGTTTGAAAAACAGTTTCAATAATTTGTTTTAACGCATCTTTGTTAGCCACTCGCTCAGAGTTGTTGTTGAACAGTGAATTTGAAGCCAGTTCAGGATTATTCAAAACAGTGCTACAAAATTCAACCCATTCCCGCTCATTTTGAATGCCCATGAATACCATTTTCTCATCGCCTGCTTTAAACGGGCCATAAGGATAAATCGTCGAATGACTGGCGCCAGTCCGTGGTGGTTCATTGTCTCCATAAGCTGAGTAATAAAGAGGATAACCCATCCATTCTGCCAAGGCTTCAAGCATTGACACTTCAATAATCGCCCCTTTTCCTGTTTTATAGCGTGAAATAATGGCAGTTAATATACCCGTGTATGCATACATTCCAGCTGCAATATCTGCAATTGAAATTCCTGCTTTAGATGGTGTATCTTCGGTTCCTGTAACTGATACTAATCCGGCTTCACATTGTATAAGCAAATCGTATGCTTTCTTATTTGTATAAGGTCCAAAAGTACCGTAACCAGAAATAGAACAAATAATCAGTTGTGGGTAGGTTTCTTTTAGATCTTGCGCGCTAAATCCCAGTCGATCGACAGCACCAGGAGCTAGGTTATGAAGAAATACATCCGCATCTTTTAATAGTTTATGCAATACTTCCTTAGCTTCTTTTTTCTTAAGATCTAGTGCTAGTGACTCTTTCGAGCGATTGATCCATACAAAATGACTCGCCATTCCTTTTACTGTTTTATCGTAGTTTCTAGCAAAATCGCCCACTTCTGGTCTTTCTACTTTGATGACGCGCGCTCCTAAATCGGCTAATTGTCTAGTTGCAAAGGGTGCTGCAACAGCCTGTTCTAAAGAAACAACGGTTATTCCTTCCAATGGCAACATATTATTTTCCTCCTTTTAAAATAGTTTGTTATATCAATCCAATCCAATTCCACCACGTAGCTGCAACAAAAATGGTGGCACTCACTGAAATCACAGTCGCGTATAAACCAGGCTTTAAAAAATCCTTTTGTGAAATCATTCCTGTACTATGGGCAATCAAGTTTGGCATAGACTCAACAATTAAGATAAATCCAAAAAGACAAGTTAATCCTGTAGTAAACGCCATAACCAATGGATCAACTCCAGCATTTTGAGCAACGCTTATAACAATCGGTACTAGCACAACAACTGCAGTCGCAACATTTGAAATCATTTTATGAAAAACTTGAGCCAAAATAATCACAATCACTACCGAAGGAAACGGATTTTGTATAAGTTGCAGGAACCAATCAACACTTAAATACTGACTAATTGTCGTCGAAGCGCCGGAATCCACAAACGTATAGCCCATTGACAACGTAATACTAACCAGTAAAACCGTATTGTAGTTGATCCGAACTACAGGCTCCCACGAAGCAACACCAATAACAGGAAAAGTCATCAGCACTACGCCGGCAAGAGCTGGAATGCTAGGATGCAATCCATGGAGAGGCTCCGTCAACCACAAAATAACAATAGTTAACAAAATTATTAAACAGCGAATTTCTCGTGCATTAACTGGACCTAATTCCTTTAATTTTTTCGTCATTTCATCTTTGATTGCTGGAAAGTATTGCTGCTCCTCTGGCAAAGGGAAGACTTTCAGTAGCATAAACCATATAGCTGGAATTAATAGCAACCAAATCGGAAATGTATAGTAAAACCACTGAAAATATGTAATATTAATACCTGCTAACCGATTGAGCAACTCCACTGTCAAAATATTGCCGATTGCCGCTGTCATAACAGAAGTCCCACTGATGACCCCTCCAAAAGCGACGCCCAACATAATCATTTTCCTCAAGTTGCCTCCAGGTTCAGCATGAGTTGTTTCGATAATCATCGTTGAGACTGGCAAAATTAACGCAGACCGTACTGCCGTCGAAGGAATAAAAAAGGCTTGGATCTGCTGAATCATAATGATGCTGCCAAGCAGACCTGCTGAGCGGCCGCCCCATTTTTTTAAAATCGTGTAACTCATTCGTTTAATTAAAGCAGTTTCGTTAACTGCAGTCGCAAGCATCATTCCCCCGACGATTAAATAAGTGGCTGGTGAAGCAAACCCGCTAAAGATAACTGTTGTGTCTGCGACGTCGAACAACAACATCAACAACAAGATAATCAGTGCAGTCAAGCCTATAGGTATCGATTCTAATGACCATAAAATAATGCCAAGAGTAATAATACTGGTCATTACTTTAGCAGCGTAAGAAAAGTCATTTGGCAACAAAAAATAAACAGCAAGAAAACCTAAAATAGCTATTCCGATGAATAAGAGCGTTCTCGCGTTTTCTACGGAATTACTTTTCACGTTTCTTTTCCCTCCCTTTTCACAGCCACTATGTTTTTTGAGAACATACAGAATCGAATTTGGCTTTTTTAATCTGCGTAACAAATCCAACCTCCAAACTGATTAGTTTTTAAGAAATTGGCAATTCGATGAAACCCAGTATCTGTTAGCAGTTGCCGAATTTCAGCTTCAGAAATTGATGAATCCGTTAAAGTGCCTTTCATCAATTCTTCTACTTTCTGAGCAGACAAGTTGGTCATATCTAGCCAATAATTCTTCCACAATGTTACGAGCTCTTTAAACTCTGAATCATTTGGATCTCCAAACTTACTAACTAATACGAAAGGAGCTCCTGGATTTAGATGACTTCTTATTTTCGCTAGTAATGCCTTTTTTTCTTTTACTTCAGGGATAAAATGCAAAACCAAAATACAAGTCGCACCATCAAAGTGCTTTTCCTTTGGCACATCCATTACAGTGCCGTTTATCCACTCGATACGTTTTTCAATGCCTACTTGTTTTGCTTTTACTTTAGCTGCTTCAAGCATAGCTTTTGCAGGATCTACTGCTGTAAAATGCCACCCAGGATTGGGTACGCCAAAAGCTTTTAATTCATTTCCTCCACCGCAACCAACTACAAGTACTTCAGCTTGCTCTTTAAGCGAGTAGTGAAGAAAGGTTTGTGACAAGCGTAACATTGGATCATATGTCGGCAACGTCCGCCTTACTCCTTTGTCATACTCTGTCGCAATTTCTTGATTGAATTCCATTTTATCGGCCATTGTTCCCTCTCCTTTCATCTAGATTCTGTTCAATGTAACCGTACAAAATAATAGTTATTTAAAAATGATCATTGAGAACTTCAAAAAATTTTTACTAACATCTCTAATTACTAATTTTACACGCGTTGTTGCTTCGTCTTCTTACACTCTGGTTTTATGTATTTCAGCAAAGTATATATTGCTGTTTTTAGCTACCGAAAATGCTCTACACAACAGAGGTTAATCTGCTTTTCAGTACTATTTTTCACTATTTCTATTATAAGTTTTTTTAGCTTTTTTATAGATTGGATAATCAACAAATTGTCCATCAACTTTAATCGACGCAATACCTTCTTTTTCAGCTTTTTCAAATGCCTCAACAATTTTTTTTGCTATTATAATTTCTTCATCTGAAGTCGAAAACACTTGATGGACAACGTCTAGTTGTTTCGGATGAATAACCAGTTTGGCCTTAAAGCCAAGTTGATTTGCAAAAACCGTTTGATTTTTCAATCCGTTTTCATCTGTTAAATTTGGATAAACCGCATCAATTGGTGGGCCAATACCCGCTGCCTTCGAAGCAATTACCAACTGCGAGCGAGCAAACAGCAATTCCAGTCCTTCTGGAGTTAGCTCACAGTCAATATCTAGTGAAAAGTCAATAGATCCAAAAGCCAAAGCCGAAACTAAAGGATCTGCAGATGCGATTGCGTACGCAAACTGGATGCCCTTGGCACTTTCTATTAAGGGAATCAACTCAAATGCTTCATCACTGTTCTCTCTAATTTCACGAATTTTATTAGAGGCTGTTTGAATTCCTTGCTCATTTTCTGCTTTTGGAAGCATAATTCCTGCAGCTCCATTAGTAACTGCTGTTTCCAAATCTGCTTCCCAAAAAGAAGTCTCCAAAGCATTGATGCGAACAATGATTTTATGTTCTTTTTTATATACTTTCAAAGCTTCTTTCATAACTTCTCTTGCAGCTTGTTTTTCTGATAGTGCTACTGCATCTTCTAAATCTATAATAACAACATCTGCCTTAGATGTGACTGCCTTCTTTATTAACGAAAAACTAGTCGCGGGTACGAATAAATAGGAATATGGTTTACTCATCAACTTACCCTCCGATTCTTGGATATTGGATACAATATCAACTTACTACGTATGGTACTAAACAATTCAGTAATTGTAAATATATTTTCAGAAAATTTCATTCTTTATAAGTGATGGTGATTTTGTTATAGCTGTTAAGTAGTTTTTATTTATTTCGAAGCTTATGAATAATTTCATCGGTTACTTCACTTGTCGAGGAGTTACCACCGATATCTGTAGTTTTGATACCAGATTGCATAGATTCTTCAATCGCACCCAGCAAAATCCTGCCCATTTCATGCTCTCCTAAATGATCGAGCATCATTTTAGCTGTCCAAATCTGACCAACTGGATTAGCAATTCCTTTTCCAAAAATGTCTGGTGCTGAGCCATGTACAGGTTCAAACATAGATGGGTATTTACCGTTGAGATTAATATTTCCAGAAGGTGCTATTCCTATACTGCCCATTATGGCTGCTCCAATATCACTCAAAATATCTCCAAACAAATTGCTAGCTACCACAACATCCAGCGTCTGTGGCTTTGTAATGAAAAAAGCAGAAAGCGCATCAATATGTTCGCTATTGGTTTGAACGTCTCCATGATTTCCTGCAACTTCTTTAAAGACCTCATCCCAAAACGGCATGGAATGGACAATTCCATTTGATTTAGTAGCACTTGTTACATGACTACTCCGTTTTTGAGCCAATTCAAAGGCATAGTTAATCACACGGGAAACACCTTTTTTCGTAAAAACTGCATTTTGAATGACGATTTCATCTTCTCCACTGTGTACTCGTCCACCGATACTGCTATATTCGCCTTCACTGTTTTCACGGACAATCATAATATCAAAGTTCTGTGGATTTCCTAGAGGAGAGACGATTCCTTTCAACTGTTTGGCTGGACGAATATTGATAACTTGCTCGAATTCTCTTCGGATTTTCAGCAACAAACCTCCAAGCGAGATGTGGTCCGCTACTAATGATGAATCTCCAACAGCTCCTAAGAAAATGGCATCGCTTTGTGTAAGATGGCTTAAGCCATCTTTTGGCATCATTTCTCCATGCTGAACGTAATACTCTGAACTCCATGGATGATAAGTCGAACTAAATTTTAAACCTCCATGAATTTCTGCTACTACATCTAAAACACGCAATGCCTCAGGCACAACTTCTTTCCCAATCCCATCTCCTGCAATTACTGCCAATTCTATTTGCTTCATACCATTTACGCCTCCACAACTATTAAATTTCTTATAAACTAAAAATTTTACTTTTTGTTCATCATCTCAACTAAGTTTTCTTTGGTTCTTAGAATATGCTTTTCTGTAATTCTTCTTAATCGAACTTCGTCTTTTTGTTTTACATATTCCAACATTAAGCGATGCTCTTCATGTGAATCTGCTAAGTGATTTGATAAGAGACTCGGTGTGTAAGGAGGAATCCCTTTCCACAGCGTTTCGATAAATCCTTGAATGCGTCTCCATGGACAGCTTTCTCTTAAAATTCGATGAAATTCAGCATTTAGTTTCATGAAAACCTCGACATCGTTTTCATCAGCTTTTAGCTTAATCATTGCGTTATATAGATTTTCAAGTTCTCGTATTTCTTCATCCCCTAAATATGGAAGAGATTTCACAACTGCTTGTCCTTCCAAAAGAGCTCTTAATTGATAGATTTCCTCAATATCCTCAGTAGAGATTGGAGTAACTACTGCACCTCTCCTCGGTTCAATCTTAACTAAGCCTTCAACTTCTAGTTGACGCAATGCTTCCCTAAGCGGCATTCGACTAACTCCCAATTTTTGAGCCCACTCTTCTTGCATCAACCGTTCGCCCATTCTGAACTCACCTTTGAGTATCAGTTCTCTTAGTTTATTTGTTACTTTATACTGCAAAGTGGCTCTATCTTGTTCTGTTAATTTGAAATTCTCCATATAGCACCCCTCAAATATCTTTATTTTTATACGTTCTTTAAAGGTTGTCTTTGAACATCAGGACAATTTAAGATCCTTTAATTTCTATAGAAAACATTTCTTCAATGTCCTTTATAACGGCTGTATGGTCTTGGTCACCTCTGCCTTGCGACCAAGCGTGTTTCCAAAGCTGAAAAGAGGCACTAGAAATAAACATTGGTACCTTTTCTTCTTCTGCCATTGCCATGGCAATTTTTAAGTCTTTGACCATCAAATCTAAGGTGAAACCAACTTCAAATTTTCGCGTCAAGACTTGATTGGGAAATTTAAACTCACTAGAGAAACTTCTGCCCGTACTCGCATTAATCACATCAAGCATTTTCTCAGGATCTAGACCTAGTTTAACGCCAAGTGCCATCGCTTCTCCTGTAGCCGCCAAAGTAGTTGCCGAAATCATGTTATTCAATGCCTTAATCGTATGACCTGCTCCTGCTTCTCCAACATGGAAAATATGAGCACCTAAACATTCCAGCAATGGTTTTGCTCTATCAAAATCGACTGTTTCGCCTCCGACCATTATCGATAAAGTGCCGTCTTCCGCCTTTTTGACACCTCCACTTACTGGTGCATCAATCATCTTCAGACCTTTTTCTTTCAATAGAGCGTTGAGCTCTTTTGTGACAGAAGGAATCGATGTAGTCATTTCAATTAACAAACTCTCGGAATTCATGCCTTCCATTAAGCCTTCTGTACCCATCAGTGTTTCTTTCACAATAAAGACATTTGGCAAGACGGTTAGAATGTATGGAAATTTCTTTGCTAAAGCTGCAGGGCTTTTCGTTTCTTCTGCGCCCATCTCTACAAATTTTCGGACTAAGTCTTTGTTCAAATCAAAAACTCCAACTTTTACTCCTTGTTCAAGTAGTCTTTTCACCATACGGCCACCCATATTACCCAATCCGATAATTCCTGCCTTCACATTGTTGCCTCCTTTTGGGTACTTCATTGTTCGTTGATTATTGCTTGTATTTTGCGATTTCATCTTTGTAAATATCTCCACCATAAATATCATTGATGACAAAAACCGGAAAATCCTCAATGATCAACTTACGGATAGCTTCTGTTCCTAAATCTTCATAGGCAATCACTTCAGCTTTTTTAATTGAACGCGCTATTAATGCCGCCGCGCCACCCACAGCACCAAAATAAACAGCTTTGTGTTTCAACATCGAAGCAATGACTTCTTCACTTCGATAGCCTTTGCCAATCATGCCCTTCAAGCCTTTTTCAAGAAGTGCTGGTGTATACAAGTCCATTCTTCCGCTGGTTGTGGGACCTGCCGAACCAATTACTTCTCCAGGCTTGGCTGGCGTTGGACCTGTATAATACAAAACCTGGTCCTGTAGTTCGATAGGAAGTGGTATACCTTCTTTTTCTTGTTCCACCATTCGCTTATGGGCAGCATCTCGTCCTGTATATACAGTACCAGACAACAGCACACGATCTCCTGCTTTCAACGATTCAATATCTTCAATACGTAAAGGTAATTGAATTTTCTTTTGCATATCATAACCTCATTTCAGCACAATTGTTTGGTGGCGGCTGGCATGGCAATTTAAATTGACCGCTACTGGTAAAGCTGCAATATGACAGGACTCGAGTTCCACTTTGACGTCTAGTGCAGTTGTACTACCTCCCATACCCTGTGGCCCGATGCCCAGACGGTTAATCTGTTCCATTAATTCCAGTTCAAGCTCTGCTACTACTGGATCTTGGTGGCGTATACCTAAAGGACGAAACAATGATTTTTTAGCTAAAAAAGCACACCGCTCGAAATTACCGCCAATCCCGACACCGACCACTAGTGGCGGACATGCATTCGGTCCCGCTTCTTTAACAATCGATAAAATATACTCCTTAACTCCTTCCATGCCGTCAGAAGGCTTTAGCATTTTCAATGCACTCATGTTTTCTGCACCGCCGCCTTTAGCGGTCATATGCAACGTCAGTTCTTGTCCTTCAACCAAGTCAATATGGACAATGGCTGGCGTGTTGTTTCCCGTATTTGTTCGATTCATCGGATTGTAGATCATAGAATTTCTTAAATACCCTTCACTGTAGCCTTTTTCTACCCCTTCATTAATGGCATCGACTAACCTGCCACCAACAATGTGACAATCTTGACCCACTTCTGCGATAAAAACTGCCGTACCTGTGTCTTGACACATCGGTACTCGTTCAACTTTGGCAATATCGGCGTTATCAATCAATTGCGTCAGCACTTCTTTGCCTGTTTCTGAGCGTTCTGTTTGTAGTGCATTTTTAAATGCTACGTAAACATCTTCTCCGAGATTGTAGTTAGACTCTATGCACATTGTTTTTACTTTTTCCACAATTTGTTCATAAGCAATTTTTTTCATCGGTCTCCTTCCTTTCTTTTTTTTGTTCTACTGATATAAAAAGTACCCAGCGCTTTTGCCACTAATTTTCCCGAATCATCATGAATCGCGCACTCGGAAACTACTGTAGTTCTACCTTGTCTCAAAATACAAGGAGTCGCGATCAAACGAGAACCTTGTCCTTTTTCAATAAAATTTACTTTTAGTTCTAAAGTAAATACTTTTTCTTCTTTTGTTAAATTTTGTAAAATAATAAAGCCGATTGCGACATCGGCTAATGTATAAATAGAACCGCCTTGTGCCACACCATAAGTATTTTCATTCTGAAATCCTAAAGTCATTTCAGTTGTTCCGTCGTCGTGTTGTTCTATTCCTAAAAACCTTCCAAGAAAATGCATCGGTACGGCGTTATCAATTGAGTCGTCTTGCGACTTCTGCAAAAGTGATAATAAATAAGTGGCTTGTTTTAGTTCAGATGAGTTAAAAGTTTTTAATTGATCGATCAAACTTGTGACCGTCGTTGATTGTTCACTGTTATGTTCCATAGAAACGCCTTCTTTACATGGATTCTTTTCTCTTTTTTCCATTCGTCAATCGTACTAGTGCTACTTATAGTGTCTTCATAAGATCGCTAATATTTTCTATCGATTCCAAATTCATTAAACTCTCTGCTAAAGCTTGTCGCTGTTGGAGCGGCATGATTGTAGCCATTCCTATAAATTTTTCAAGCAACTCTTTTGTAGTTACTGCATTTTCAGGGTCACCTTTTGGAAAATCTGTTTGTTTATAAATTTTCTCTCCATTTTTCAACAAAACAGTGACTGTCGCTCCCCATTTTCTTGGGTAGCTCTCATCAATTGCAGGATCTACGTGAACATTCACTTTTTCCATCAACGCTCGAATATCTTTATCCCACAACTCTTCTTCGCCGAAATCTTCCAGACTCGCACGCCCCTTTAATAAAGCTAAAGCTGAGCAAAACTGGAGACTGAATTTAGCTGCATATTCTGTCTGAGGGTCTGCGTCATCCGTGATAGTAAGAGCAACTTGATAAGAATTGACTTCCACCGATTCGATCTCTTCTAGCACAGGTTGATGTTCTTTGAAAATATCAATCAGCAAATCGATCGCGTGATGTGTATGGCGACAAGAAGCATGAACTTTAAAAGAGTTTTCCAAAATTTTAAATTCTTGCCCAAGATTTTCGGTTATTCTAGAAACATCATGTTCTTCACTCATCGCATTAAAAAAACCACGATTGCCTTCCAGAATTTTCTTTGGCCCTGTAAAACTTTTTTGCGCCAGTAAAGCAGCCATTGTACCGTTCATTGAAGCTTTTGCTGTGTGGAGCTGTTTTGTCATGGCCCCATCAACAATAAACTCCCATAGTCCAGCAGCTTGTGACCCTGCATTTCCTAAAGCATCAACTGCTTGATCTTCTGTCAGGCCAAGTAGCTTTCCAGTTGCAGCGGCGGCACCGAATGTCCCACATGTAGCGGTATTATGCCAATAATAATAATGAGAAGGCGATACTGCTTCTCCGATTCTAAAACAGACTTCGTACCCTACGACTACAGCGGTGATTAGTTCTTTCCCACTTAATTGTCGCCACTCTGCAATCGCTAATGCTGCTGGAATAACAACTGTAGCTGCATGAATGATTGATCCTTTGTGAATATCATCTAGCTCCATCATGTGACTTGCTGATCCATTTACTAAAGCTGCATTTAATACACTGGATTTTCCTCCTGTAAACAGTTTTGCTTGTTCAAAGCCACCCATGTCTTTTACTAAGTTGCTAATTATTTGAACAGGTTTTTTATCTGACCCAGCTATTGCTGATCCAAAATAATCGAGAATACATAACTTTGTAAATGACACGACTTCTTCAGGCAAATCCTCGTATTGAAGATTTAAGCTATACCTTGCTAAATACCTGCTCAATTCCATTTTCTGAATCTCCTTTCCTCAATAAGTTAGCTATATCTATTATTTCCCTTGCCAATTTGGTTTTCGCTTTTCATTAAAAGCTAAAACACCTTCCAATCGATCATCGGAATTAGCACATTTATAGTATTGGTCGAGTTCGATTGAAAGAGCTGTATTCATATCTGTATGCAATCCGGTTTGAATAGATTTCTTGATCGATTGTAGAGATAGCGGTGCATTTCGCGCAATTTCTTTGGCAATTTCTATTGTTTTTGACATCAATTCTTCTTTCGTAAAAATGCCATTCAAAATGCCAACTTCTAACGCTTTTTGCGCATCAACTTGATTTCCTCTAAAAAGCATTTCTTTCGCTAGTCCAACTGGAATAGCGCGCGGCAATAATTGAGTTCCTCCCACACCCGGAATAATTCCTAATTTAACTTCAGGCAATCCGACTTTAACGTGTTCGGAAGCATAGCGAAGGTCACAGCTTAGCATCATCTCCATGCCTCCGCCTAACGCAAATCCATTAACTGCAGCAATTACTGGAAACTTAAAATTTCGCAACAATTCATAGCCCTCTTCGAAAATATCGTGTTGTTGTTTCCATTGTTCGTTAGTCATTCCTTTTCGTTCTTTTAAATCCGCTCCTACGCAAAAGCTTTTTTCTCCTTTAGCCGTTAGTACTAACGCACGCAAATCTTTTTGATGCTCCAGTAATGTCAGGCATTCGATTAATTCAATAGCCATTTTCGTATTCAATGAATTCATTGCTTCAGGTCTATTGAGCTCGATTACATAAACGTTCTCATCACTATATGTTTTGTTTAATTCTACAGTTTCCCAGTTGGGCATGATGTATCCTCCTAGTTTCTTTGCTACTTTATCAAAAATAGAGTGGACTACCCTTTTCTATTTTTTTGTAGGTATCGAATATTTCCTGTCATATGGACCTGCTTTTAAAACATAACTCGGCGTTTCATGACCGACAAGTTGTTGAAGCGTTTTAGAAGCGATTAACAATTCGTCTAATGACAGATCTGTCTCAATTCCCATACTATGAAGCATATGAACAACATCTTCTGTGCAGATATTGCCAGTTGCTCCAGGAGCAAATGGACAACCTCCAAGCCCCCCTAAGGATGCATCAAAACTTGTCACGCCAGCTTGCATTGCCGCCATCATATTAGCAAGTCCCATTCCTCTTGTGTTGTGGAAATGAAGATTGAATAATTGATGTGGAAATTTGTTTGTTAGTTCTGTTATCAAGTCATAAACTTGTTGTGGATTTGCCATACCCGTTGTATCTGCCAGTGTAATTGTTTCTAGATCTAAAGACGTCAATTGCTCAAGGATCCAGTAAATTCGTTCTTTTTTTACTTCCCCTTCGAAAGGACATCCGAAAGTCGTTGCAATCGATACACTCAAGCAAATGTCTTGTTCTTTGCAATAACTCAGAATTTCTTTAAGCTCACTCAGCGAGTCTTTTGTGCTTTTTTGAACATTTTGCTCGTTATGTGTATCACTAGCCGAGAAGACGAAATTTAAGTTTTTTACGCCTTTTTCTCGCGCATTTTTTGCTCCTTTCAAATTGGGAATTAACGCGATTAGCTTTACATCATTCGGATTTTCCGATATTAATTCAACTAGTTCTCCACTGTTTGCCATTTGTGGTACTAATTTAGGATGCACGAATGAACCAAACTCTATCGTTTGAACAGCAGCTTTTACTAATTGATCGAATATCTTCTTTTTCTCATCTAAAGTCAGTATTTTGGCTTCTAGTTGTAAACCATCTCTCAGTACAACTTCATTTATCTTTACTTTTTTAGGTAACTTCATTTAGATTCACCTCAGTTTCGAAATTGATTGGTATAACTTTCTTAATAGTGTATATTGTACAGAAACCATACAACTTTCTATCAATGGATCAAACGAAAGGAGTCCACCTTATGGAGATTTTCAATATTTTCCTTAACATCATCGTTCCTATCCTCATCTTAATTGGAATTGGGGCATTTCTACATTTCAAATTCCAACTTGATTTAAACACATTGGCAAAGATCAATATTTATTATTTAGTCCCTGGACTAATTTTTATTCGTCTTTACGAAACTGATTTGGCTTGGGATTTATTTTTTAAAGTATTAGCTTTTTTTATTTTTTTGTCTATATTTTTGTATTTTGTATCCAATATAATCAGCAGACTTTTTAGTTTTAGCAAAGGACTTCGTATCGCATTTTCACACAGCACTTTGTTTTACAACTCGGGCAATTATGGCATCTCTGTAAATGATTTAGCTTTTCGACAAGACCCCGTTGCAATGGGCGTTCAAGTACTGGTTCTTACTTTCCAAAATTTGTTGGTATACTCGTATGGCATCATTAGTTTAGATAAGTTAAATAAAACTAAAATCAAAAACACAGTTCCTTATTTTAAAATGCCGATACTTTATGCGATGTTTTTTGGCTTGCTATTAAATGCATTCAACTTAGAACTACCGCAGTTTATCTATATACCAGGCTCCTACATCGCAGATGCATTGATTGCAGTAGCATTACTTACACTAGGAGCACAAGTGGTTCAACTAAACTTCACTAAAAACATGTTTACTGTGTACCTTAGTGTCGCTGTTAGACTGATCATCAGTCCACTTACTGCTTTTATCATCATTCCATTTCTACATGTAGATGTTATTACAGCTCAAGCATTATTTATTGCTTCTGCCGTCCCAAGTTCTGTTAATAGCGCTATTATTGCACAGGAATATGAAAACGAAGCCGCATTTGCTGCTCAAGCTGTTTTTGTTTCAACTATTTTCAGTGCTTTGTCTATAACAATTGTGATTTTCTTGTCTCGAATTCTCTTTACTTGAAATGAATGGACAACTCTTAAATTACTGTTCTTTATCGATTTCATCGAATACTTCTTTTGCTGTCCTAAAACTATCAATTGCTGCTGGCACTCCACAGTAAATAGCAGTTTGAAGAAAAACTTCTTGTATATCTTCTCTCGTCAAACCGTTATTGATAGCTCCTCTAACATGCAATTTTAATTCGTGCGGTCGATTTAATGCTGTAATCATAGCGAGATTTAGCATGCTCCGGGTTTTCTTTGTTAATCCCGGACGTGCCCAAACTTCTCCCCAACAATACTCAGTCACTAATTCCTGCATGGGCATATTAAACTCCGTCGCATTTTGAATTGATTGATCCACATATTCTGCTCCCAACACACTTTTACGTATTTCCAGTCCTTTTTCAAATTTCTCTTTGTTCATATTCATTCTCCTGTCTATAAAGTATTGGTTTGGTTAATTTTTTCTTACGAAGCGCTTTGCTCAAGCAAAGTTTAAACTAAAAAAAGCTGGCAACGGAAACCGCCAACTCTTTTAGTTTTCTTAGTTTTTTATTATTTAGCAGCTTCACGTGCCGCTTCATATACATCGGCACCAATTTCATCTTCGAATTCATCGTAAATAGGCTCTAAAGTTGTACGGAACTCTTCGATTTGTTCAGGCGTCAATTCAATAATTTCGACTTGTCCTCTTTCGCGAATTAACTCCAAAGCTTTTTCATTTAAACTTTTAGCTTCTTCACGCGCTACTTCTGTTCCTTCGTCAATTCCGGCTTCTACAATTTCTTTTGTTGCGTCGTTCATACTTTCCCAAAACTTAGTATTTGTGAAAATCGCATAATCTACACGTGTGTGGTTCATAACAGTCATATATTTTTGAACTTCATCAAACTTCTTCGACTCAATGTTACTGAACGTATTTTCTTGACCTTCTACAACTCCTTGGTCAAGTGCTGTGTAAAGTTCTCCAAAAGGAATAGATTCAGAACCCGCACCTAAAGCAGCATAAATAGCTTCTAGCACTTGACCACCTTGAGTTCGGAATTTCAAGCCTTCAAAGTCGTCGGGCGAATCAATTGGTCGTTCATTATTAGTAACGTGCTTACCACCATTTGGCCACATAGATAAACCAACTACACCATCGCCTTCTAAACTACCCAAAATCTCTTGGCCTTTTTCACCATCCCAGAATTTAATTGCTTCTTCATCATTGTCAAACATAAAAGGAAGAGACGGCACATTAAATTGCGGATTATTTCCAACAAATTTGGATAAATCAGGTGCGATAAATTGAACATTATTCGAAACTAAGTTCTGGTATTCGTCTTGATCACCAAACAGTGAGCTATTAGGATAAATTTCAACTTCAATTGCACCGTCTGATTCTTTTTCTATATATTCCTTCATAGCTAGTGCGCCTTGATGTTTAGGTGTATTTTCCGCTACAACGTGAGAAAATTTAATCGTCATTTCTTGAACGTCATCACCATTACTTTCTCCACTAGTAGTTGCTTCGTCATCACCACAAGCAGCTAATACCACCGCAGACATTAATAAAGATAAGGTTAAAATGTGTTTTTTCATCTAACAAACCCCCTAATTTTTTTGAATCTCAAGATAAACTTAAATCCTCTTTGTAAGGGCTTTCAATTTAATCTGTCTCCTCTCTTTCTCTCTACCCTTCGTGTACGATGTAAACAAAAAAATTAAGTTGATGTCCTTTTGTTGAATTTTGGATACAACTTAACACAAAATTATCATAGAAAAAAATGAAAGTAAAGAAAAATTTAAATATTCCATCTTTTATAGAAATATTTTTTCAACATCCTTCAATTGGGTTTTTTAAACTAAAGAGGTTTGAAAAACAATAGCACTAAAGTAATATCAAGTTAATTTTCTTTCTATTCTAAATTTTGCTTGTTATTAGTTAAAACTTGTATTATGATTTGACTAATTGTTTCGTATCCAAAATACATATTGATTGAGGAGGATTTAAATGAAATACCTGGATCGTGTTGAAAGCGCTTTCTCTATCATTTTATTTTTATTTGGAATTGCTATTAGTCTATACTCCGTGTTTATGCGTTACGTCTTGGGAAGTTCTCAGAGTTGGGCTACCGAAATTTATACGATGCTCTTAGTGTGGGCCATTTTTATAGGCTTTTCATCAGCGTTGAAAGAAGACAAGCATATTGCGATAGACGTACTTTACGATAGGTTTGGGCCTAAAATGCAGCAATTCTCTCAAATAGTCACGTTATTGATTGGGTCTGCTTTTAGCATCTTTATCTTTTGGACTGGTCTTGATATGGTAACGACGGCATACAGTCAAGATATTAAAACTATCGATGTTGGCTTTCCGATATGGATTAATTACTTAATCATGCCGATTGCAGGCACTTTGTTATTTATCCGTTTCTGCGAAAAAGCATATCGATACTTTATTAAGAAAGAAAATGTTACGGGCGGAGGAGATGCAGAATGGAAGCAGCTATAATTGTAATTGTTTTACTTTTTGTCTTCGCTTTCTTACGAGTACCAATTGCTATAAGTTTAGCGGTTTCTAGTATTGTTGGACTTTACATGGTTGATTTCTCTTTGAATACCGTTATACAAAAAATGTTTACGGGAGTTAACAGTACAACATTAATGGCGATTCCTGGTTTCGTCTTTGCAGGATTAATCATGGCTAAAGGCGGTATATCAAAATACTTGATTGAATGCATCCGTTCTTGGGTGGGACACACGAAAGGCGGTTTGTCCGTAGTAACTGTTATCACGTGTATGATTTTTGCAGCTATTTCAGGTTCAAGTCCTGCAACTGCTGCTGCAATTGGCGCCATTATGATTCCGATGATGGTCAAAGCTGGATATGAAAAAAGTTATTCTATGGGATTGGTTGCTGCGGCTGGAACATTGGGTATTCTTATTCCTCCTTCAATTCCTTTAATTCTCTATGGGTCAGTTTCAGAACAATCTACTGGACGATTATTTTCAGCTGGAATTTTACCAGGAATTTTACTTGGTTTTGCTTTAATTGTCTATGCAGTAATTGTAGCGCACAGAAAAAATTATGGAGGCTTGCCAAAGGTTCCTTTAAAAGATCGATGGCTTCCTACACTCAGAGCTACTTGGGGACTTGTAATGCCCGTTCTTATTTTAGGAAGTATTTATACGGGTATTGTAACTCCTACTGAAGCTTCTTTTTTAGCTGCTTTATATGCAATCATTATTTCTATTGTTGTTTACAGAGAAATGACTTGGTCTCAATTTGTTGAAATTACGAAAGAATCGATTAATACAACGTCCATGATCTTCCTAATAATCGCTGCAGCTTTGGTTTTTGGGATGTTCTTAACAACTGAGCAAGTTCCACAAGACTTTGCGGCTTGGGTAAGTGATAGTGGATTTAATAAATGGACATTTTTAATTATCGTTAGTTTACTATTTTTTGTTCTTGGAATGTTCTTAGAGCCAACAGCTATTATCTTAATTACACTTCCAATTCTATTGCCTATCATTTCTGCATTGGAAATTGATGTTATCCATTTCGCAATCATTATGGTAGTCAACATGGAGTTGGGTATGATCACACCGCCAGTCGGACTTAACTTATTCGTTGTCAGTGGAATAACCGGTGAAAAAGTGGAAAAAGTTATAAAAGGTGTAATCCCTTTCTTCATGATCTTTATTATTGTTTTGATACTTATCATCATATTCCCTCAGATTTCTTTGTTCTTAACTTAATTTCTATCACCACTTGTTGGTTTCAAAAAAAGACGGCAGCAGTTCTGGCGTCTTTTTTTTATTTTTTACTTTGTTATCGTTCAAATCGATACAATGCATCAACAGCATCCAAATCAAACTGGTCATGATAATACCTAACTGCCCAATTATCACTTTTGCCGAACAAACCACGAGCGAGAATATGTGTTATCGTTTCAACAATACATACACTTAAACACTGCTATACGATCACTATTTTCTTAACTATTAAATTGAGTACTAACCAAAAAGACCGTCTATCAGTTTAATAAACTGATAGACGGTCTTTAATTCATTTAGCTTAATCCAAAATCATTTACCAATGCTGCCAGACCACCTTGATAGCCACTACCAATTGCATTAAATTTCCATTCATTACCGTGGCGGTATAATTCTCCAACCACTAAAGCTGTTTCAATCGAGAAATCTTCACCAAGATCGTAACGAATTAGTTCTTCGTTTGAATTTTCATTCAAGATGCGGATAAATGCGTTAGAAACTTGACCAAAGTTTTGTCCACGGCTTTCTGCTTCATGAATCGTTACTGTAAAGACAACTTTGTGAATGTCAGCAGGAACATTTGGTAAGTCAACAATGACTTGCTCATCATCTCCGTCTCCTTCACCAGTCAAGTTATCTCCAGTGTGAACAACAGAACCGTTTCCACCTTCCAGGTTGTTGTAGAAAACAAAATCTTCTGGACCGCGTGATTTGCCGTTTTCCCCTACCAAGAAAATAGAAGCATCTAAGTCGAAATCGCCGCCACCGCTATATTTATTAGTATCCCAACCTAAACCAACGACCACTTTCGTAAGTCCCGGATTTGTTTTTGTTAAATCGATTTTCTGTCCTTTTGAAAGATTAATTGCTGACATCGTTTATTCCTCCTCTAATTAATTAGCTTTACGCTGAGTATCTTCGTACTTCTTCTGCAACTCTTCAATTCGGAGACGTCCTTCTTCGCGCATCTTGCGGTTTTCTTGCTCAATTTCACGCGTGTCGTTCATCCCTTGCATAATAGTCTCCCATGTCTGTTCAATGGTTTCAATCTTGATGCTCGGCTGACCAGACATTCTGGCGATATCTACACTTTGACGTGAAATGTCATTCGCGTTGTTGAGCAACATTTCGTTCGTTCGACGATCTAGTTCACTCATCGACTCTGCTACTAAATTTTGACGTTTAGCTGCGATGGCATTGATCAATCCCGTCTTAAAGATCGGAATGGTCGTAACAAAAGCGGAGTTAATTTTTCCGATAAGTTTTGTGTTCCCGCGTTGAAGCATGCGAATTTGAGGCGCCGACTGATAAGACACTTGTTTGGCCATTTCCAAGTCGTATACGCGCTGCTCTAATAATTCAATGGCATTTTGTAGAGAGTTGAGTTCCATTAACGCCATTTGATCTCCAGATTCTGCTTTTGCACGAACAGCAGGCTCTTGAGCTTTTAGTTCTTCAACTTTCACATCGCCTGCTGCAATGTATTTTTCTAACTCAATAAAGTAATTGAAGTTTTGGTTGTATAGTTCTTCTAACGTCGTTGTCGATTTTTTCATTTCACCTTCGTACTTTGTGATTTCAACATACACTTTATCAATTTCTGTTCCCATGGTTTGATACTTATTAAATAATTGTTCAATCACTTTATTGCCTTTGTTGAAAATCTTACTCATAAAGCCTTTCTTTTCAACGAAATCTTTTTTATCGAATTTATCCATGATTTTACCTAGTTGCTTCAATAATTCACTAGATTCTTCCATGCTATTTGCTTGAACAGAATTCAATACTTTTCCAGTAAAAGCTGAAATTTCATTCGCTGGTTCACGACCAAATTCCAGTAAAGCGATTTGGTTTTTGGGATCGATTTTCGCAGCCAACTGAAGAACTTCCGGATCTTTCTTCAACTGGACTTTTAATTGATTTTCATCTTTCATTACCAATTCTTGTTGTTCAATTTGATCTGGCATATGGGTCATCTGTTGTCACTCCTTTTTGGCTATAGCCATTTTTTAAATAACTTTTTCACGACAGAAGGCTCACGGTATGGCTCGTTAAAGCTTCGTTCATCAAGCCAGTGTGTATCAAAAAATTCGGGATCGACCCAGCGCTCCACGTCTTGGTGTCCTTGCGGATTGACAATAATCACATCGAGTCCAAATATATGAATTAAAGCAATCGCATTAGCGTCGGCACGACTGAGTTCACCATCTTTTTCTTCGTTATAAAAAAGCATTGTTGGTACAAATTGCGGATAATCGAATAATTGAATCAGTTGAATGACCGATTCCGGAAGCAGCATAGACTGAGAAAAAGCATACAGCTGCAAGTCTTCTAAAGACTCCCCATTAACAGGCAACAAAATCGGCTTTTCAACATGTCTTGCGACTGCTGCGGCAATTGCCGTCTGAACGCCTTCAGGTAACTTATTGTACTTCCACCAATTTGCTGTTTTCATTTTTTCAGGATCTAGCTTTCCATCTTTTCCAAGCGCAGCGCGGTAATGAAATTGCTGATTGCCTTTGCGTTCTTCTATAAAAGGAAAGCTGCGAACTAACTTTGTGTCTTCGCGTTCGGTTAAATTGTGAATGTTATCCCAAAAACGCTTGCGGTCTTTTTCAATCCCCATCACTTTTGCAAAAACCACAGGAATGTTGACTTGCCCACTCGCTACTGAAAAAGAAGGTCGCACCATTGCGCGTTCTTTAGCAAGCATGAATGCTTCATCTATTGTGGTCTTTAAACGAACCGATTGCGTCAAATATGACTTGAATTGGAAGGGCTTATAAAGTCCAGAATCATCATGATGGAGTAAGCGATCTACTTCTTGTGTAGCTCGGTAAGCGACAGTTCCTACACGTTTTGGTTTTTCTTCAGGAAATGGCAACAGGGAATCGGCATTTACTTGGAAGCTATGGGTATGCAATCCTTCACTACCAATGGCTTGTTCAAACCATTTTTGTCCTTTCGGATCATATACAATAACATGAAAACCAAAAGCTGTTGCTAATTTCAAAAACCAGGTTTCGCTTTCCGTAGCATCGCCATACCACAAAAAGCCTGGCAATCCTTTTTCTAGATCTAATTTTTCAATTTCAGGTTCGATATGATTAAACATCCACTTGACTAAATCTGTGGTCACCCGGCGGAATGAGGAATGTGTCGTATCTCCACTTGATTGCGCTTGAAACGCTTTCAATATATCAATTAATACCAATCGCAATCGTCGATTTAATTCAGCATCCTTGAATTTCGGTAACAGCCCTTTGCCATCTAAAAAAGCGGTCATGCGATTTGGCGACAACCCTTTTTCCTTTTTATTCATTTCAAACAAATCTTGAAGCGTTCGCAAACGATCTTGTTCAATATGCTTGTTCATTTTATCGGAAAGACGGATTAACCGTCCTTCCGCCGCTTCCATAACATCGTAGATAGAAGCAAAATATTCATCTGCATCAAGTGTCATGCCGGTAATTTGTCCAAGCAATTGCGGATAGGTAATGCGGTTTTCTTCAATTTGTGTTTCGCTGTGATCCACAATCGGTTTTTTTAGCCATTCCCCGATTTTTTCCGGATCCCAGGTTCTAGCGGGGATTGGATTCAATTGAACCATCGGAATCTCTCCTTGCTTTGTTGCTTATTGACGCTGCAGTGAAATCTCTGCTACACG
Organism: Planococcus versutus; assembly: GCF_001186155.3. Classification (NCBI taxonomy): domain Bacteria; kingdom Bacillati; phylum Bacillota; class Bacilli; order Caryophanales; family Caryophanaceae; genus Planococcus; species Planococcus versutus. Next base: position 2,852,642 of record NZ_CP016540.2, read on the forward strand.
GGCCAAGATTTCCTCTCCAACTTTAATGCCGTGTTTATCGGTCTTATGAATATGTCCGGACATTGAAACTCTACTTTTTACTGCTTCGCCATGAGATGCCACTATGCCATAATCGGCACTTTCTAGTAAATCCAGATCGAGTAGCGAATCTCCAGCTGCCAGAACGTAGCTGGCACCTATACGTTCCTTAATGTACATCGCGGCAGCTGCTTTCGTAATGCTTTCTGGCATAAAATAAAGCTTCCTACCTTGCAGGGACATTCCCCATCCAAGCTCTTTAAATACGGTTGTGTAGAAATCCAGCTTGTCTTCTGGAAAACGTGCACGATCCACAATCAGGTAAACAAACCACTCTTCCGCTTCTTTGACTTTCAGTACCCAGTCCTCTGAAAAATGACGTTCAATTTCCGGTAGCAATTCTGAAATAATGGTTTTCCGACTGACACACTGCTGGCGAATCTCTTCAGACCACTCTTTGATGGGTTTGCCGTTTTCCAAAATGACAGCGCCATTAGATACAATCGCAAACCGCGGTGCTTGCTGTCCGTTAAAAATACCCGTCACTCGCTCGTATTGAGCTTGTGTCCGTGTAGTCACGGGCAAAAAGAATGCTGAAGCATGAATGTTCCAAAGCGCTGATTGACTTTTTTTCGTCATAAACGACAGTGGTTTCCCCTCGTAGCGCTCTACTTCAACTAACTCTTCTTCCGTTATTTCCATGCCCATTGAATTGCGTGAATAAATTAACGTTTGATCTAAATCACTAGCAAACAGGATTGTCATGTTTCTTTACCCGAATGGATCAAACCGATTGCGCGGTAAAACAAGTCAGGAACAACCTCTACCGGTACGTTTTTTTCTTTTGCTAACATCAAAATATGGTGAACGTCTGGGTTTTCCAAGCTGTTTACAAGAACTTTCCATGGGCTTCTGCGAAGCAAAACGCGTGTTGTCTCGCCAACTCCTGGTTTAATCAAATGATAATCCGTTTCACTATACAGTTGATGACCGATTTCTTCGACTTCTTTCATTCCTTGCCATGTTCTTTTCGCTGTTACAGGTGTCGAAACAGCATCTGCTTCTACTTTATCACGAGTAGCCTCGAAGCATTCTGTGATTTGATCAACAAAATCATTTGACAAGTCTTCTGCTAACAGTTCTCCGTAAAATTTTGCACCGTGAAAGTCGTCTTCACCGATGTATAACTTATTAAGAATGGTACGGCTCACAAGTCCTGATACAGTGGCGTTTAAACACGCACTGGGAATCAGAAAGTCTTCACGTGTTCCAAATAAGACCGCGCAAGCACCCGGGTCAGCAAGTACTGCCATATCATCATAAAGATTCATGTTTTTTTCTTTGTTAAGTTGATTTACCGCTTTAGTCAATTCTTTTTGAATAGCGCCTTTTCCAGTCCATCCATCTACAAATTGAATGCGACTCGTTGGATGTGCAGCACGAATCGAATCCATTGCTTTCTCATCAATTCCTTTGTCACGCAAAATGGAAACACTATAATGAGGCCATTCCATCTTCATCATTTGTTTAGCATAACGATGAATTAAGATACCAATTGGACTGCCCGCGCGTGCTAAGGATACAAGAACAATATCCTCGGTGCCAGCATTCATGAAAATGCGACGTGTTACGAGTCCAACTAAATAAGCCAATTGTTCTTTTGTTTTAAGTACCGTTTCGTGATAAAGCTTGGTGTATTCCTCAGAAGGTTGATATTCCATCGGCAACCGTTCTGCATAATGAGAACCTGTTTGAACCGCTTTTTCCCGTTCTTCTAATGTACTTTCAGTAAACACTTCACTTACATCTTTTAATAGAAAAGTGATATCTTCTTTGGGATAACTTGTTTTTACTAAACCGGTGGCTGTCATTCGATTTCTTCACTCCTTTTACTAGTCGTAAAGGATATCCATTCTACTGATGCCTTGCTCTGTAAATAGACAAGCAAAGGTTGCCATTCTGATTTCTCAACAACCGATTCGGTTAATAAGTAGATGCGATCGATATCCAATGCATTCAAGTTATAAATAAATTGATTGATTTCTTCGGCATCTGGCAAGTTAAATTTCACTTTTTCTTGTATCGGATAATTTAAAGTTGGAGAGGCAAAAATTGGACTGCGCGTCGTCGTCTGCACGAGCAGGTTTTCTCCTAATGCCAATGCAAAACGGAGAGGCAAGTACATATTTTCGCCGACGCCAATGACCAATGCCTTATCTTTTCTATTTGCAAAAGGCGCTGTTGCTTGTTGTGCCCATTTTGTAATTTCATCTTGTTCTTTACTAGTAATACCGAAACGACCCGTATAAGGAACATATTGCTGTCTTGTTTTTGAAGTAACCTTTAATTTAGTGGTATTCATTTCAGTAACTGGCATTTTTTCAGCTGTACTAGTTAATGAGTTTTTTTCAATTTCCTGAGGCATTTTACTGTGAACCAATTCAAACTGACCAGACATCAGCGACAAAATTTTCAAACTGATACCACGATTATTTACCGCATTTTCTATTTTTTCTTTTTGACTATCGTTTCGCCAATCAAGAATCGACAGCGAAGCATACTTTTTCCCCGGGAATTGATCATCCAATGCACAAACCAAATTCAATAACGTATTGCCCGTCGAAATTTCATCGTCTATTAAAACAATGGTCTCTGCTCTTTCAAGCATTCCGGGAGGCGCATATACTTTATGGGATGTTGCGTGGGAATGTTCTTCTTCAAAGACAAAAGATGGGGTCATGCCAACAATTTCTTCGCGTGTTGTATGAATATAAGCGGCTCCTTCAAAATGCTGAAAAACTGAATGACCAAGTCCCGTTGCAGTTTCCGCCATTCCAATGAAAACTGTTTTTTGAGGCATCGTTTTTTTAAATTCAAGCGATTGCAAACTTAGTTCACGATTTACTTTTCCAGTTTCTATCATTTGCACGAGTAAGTTCGCATCAGGATATCCTTCTAGATCTGCGCTTTCCATTAGCAAAGAAGCTAACAATGTTCCCGTACCAAGAGCTAACGATGGATCCACAGCCAAGTGTTTAGCAATCAATTTACTGACAAATAAAAATTGACGCTTCTTATTCACGCGTAAAGCCACAGAAAAAAGGGATTCTGGTGAAAGCGCAGGATAAGCGTCTGTTACCGAAATATTGATTGTTAAATTATCCCATAACTTAGTGTTGATTTGATAGTTGGTTCGCCCGGATATGATTGAGGACGTCGATTGGTTGATAGTTTTCATTTAGCACCCCATAAACTTCTGCTTGAGCAACCACTTTTTTTGCCCAGCTCAAATGCGGTTTTACTTCGTTCATTTTATTGCGTTTAAGACTTTTTAAAACACCGTTACGTTTGTTGCTTTCTTCAAGAATCAATTTAGCGTCTTCGTATGCTTCAAGTGACACGATATGACTCGTGTTGACAATTGAAATCTGTGACGGATGAATACACGTTTTTCCTTTAAAGCCATTCAGAATATCCAATTGCACTTCTTCCCAAAGCGTTCTTTCAGGCTTTGACGATAACCAAAGTCGTTCTCCACTCGAAAAATGTTCATAGACTGGACCCGAAACCGTAAAACCATCTTCTGAACGACCAAAGCGGTTCATTATCGCGATTAAGCAATCTCGAATAATGTGAACCTCATAAATTGTTCGATCCGCAGGACGTCTCAACCCGTAAAGGCTAGAAAAGTCAGTTGCTCCTACACGTACTGTTAAAACTCGTTCTGCTTGTGACTTTATAATGTCGTATAAGTCTGATAAGGTTTTTTCACGAGATTCGCTGTACAGTACTTCTTTTGTTTCAAGTAACGGCAATGCATAAAGTTTTCTGCCGGCTATGTTACTGGCACGATCGAGCGCTTCAAAAAAAGAAGGCAAAGTAGTTGGTGAACATTTCGGAAAAACGATTCCTGTTAAGACACGCAATGACGTTCCAACACTGTCGATCAACTGATCTAATTGTTCAGGCGTGCGGATTCGTAAAAACAACGCAGGCCCCTCTGCCAACTGCTCTGTACTAGCCTTTGCTAATTTTTTAAACTCGCTTATAGTATTTTCTTCTGCTTTCTTCAATTCTGTGTCAGCCACTGCATCTTCTAAGCAAACAATCAATGTTGTTAAGCCTGCAAATATGCCGCTACTATATTCACCAGTTAAAATTTTTTGTGCGAAATCAGCTCTAGACCCGGGAGTATACAGTGCTGCGCCCAAAGCTAAGCTTAAAATTTCCCGATCTGTATCACTGTTAAATTCTGTCGGGGAATATTTAAAAAAAGTTTTTAAATCAGAATCAGTTAATCCATTAAAATGCCTCATATGTGACTCCTCCCGGCACGCTGCCGTAGCAGCTTATGGTTTTTAGATATGAATGGACAAAAAGCAAGGAGACAGTCTCCTTGCTTTTCCATCGTTCACTCAGCTGTTTAAGCCAAAGTCCTTAACAAGAGACTCTAAACCGCCTTGATAACCGCTGCCAATGGCGTTAAATTTCCATTCTCCCCCGTGACGGTAAAGTTCACCGACAACAACTGCAGTTTCTATTGAAAAATCTTCTCCCAAGTCATAACGAATTAGTTCTTCGTTTGTATCTCCATTAACAATGCGTACATAAGAATTGCTTACTTGGCCAAAGTTTTGACCGCGTGCTTCTGCATCGTGAATCGTAATAGCAAAAGTTGCTTTTTCGATAGATGCTGGAATGGCAGACAAGTTAACGTTTACTTGCTCGTCGTCTCCATCACCTTCGCCTGTTTTGTTGTCGCCTGTATGTTCGACTGCACCAGCAGCACCTGTTGTATTGTTATAGAAGATAAAATCAGCTTCTGAAGCTGTTTTGCCTTCACTATTCAAAAGGAAGACCGACGAGTCTAAGTCGAAATCTTGTCCGCCATCGTATTTATTTGTATCCCAACCTAAACCAACAACCACTTTTGATAAACCAGGATTACTTTTTGTTAAATCTACTTTTTGACCTTTTGATAAGTTAATTGCCATTATTCAACACTCCTTAAGAATATTTGTTTGCAATTGATCCGATATCAGGTTCTGATGCACCTTCGCCGATAGCAGAAAACTTCCATTCAGAATCTTGACGGTAAAGTTCACCTGTAATTAACGACATTTTGCCAGCATAATTTTCTGTAAGGTTGTAGTGAACTAACTCTTCTTTCGACTGATTATCAACCAAGCGAATAAATGCGTTTTCAATCATGCCGAAATCTTGCTTCTTTTTCTGAGCGTTGTAAATATTCACAACAAAGACCAAACGATGAATTGATGGGGAAATACGCTTTAAGTCGATATTGATCATTTCATCGTCGCCGTCACCTTCGCCAGTCAAGTTATCGCCCGAGTGAACAACGCTGCCGTCTTTACTTTTTTTGTTACCAAAGTAAATTAAATTTTCTTTTGCTGTTAATTTCCCGTTTTCATCAAGTAGCAAGACAGATGCGTCACAGTCAATATCCGCTCCGCCTCCGCCTCCACCGCCTCCTAATAAGCCGCTTAAAAAGCCGCCGCTTTTTTTGGTTGCAACTGGATCCCAGCCTAAGCCAACCATAATGCTCGAAAGAGATGAACGTCCTTTTGTTAAATCGATTTTCTGACCTTTTACAAGATTAATCGCCATTCCTAACACTCTCCATTCATCAGTATGTATTCTATTTTAATGGTATCGGTCTAACAAGTAAAATTCAACGGATAACGTCTATTCAGAAACATGAAAATTCAGGAGCTATGTGTTTTGAAAACTCTTGATAACGCGCTGAATGTTCAGACAAATGATTTCTGAAAATACCTGACGTATACTTATACGTATCTAAAGCTAGGAAGTTTCATTTTCCGAGGCTTACTTCTTAAATATCACGGGTAATGTGAGCTAATGAAGGATTTTTAGTAGCAATTGGAGAGGGGAATACACATGAAGCTTATCTCAATCGTTGTTCCAGCTTACAATGAAGAAGCCAATATTGCAGCCATGTACAATAAATTGGTGAAGGAACTTGAGTCGCTTCCATATCGTTATGAGATTATGTTCATCAATGATGGTAGTAGTGATCATACGTTACAAGAAATTTTAAAATTAGCTGAAGTACATGATAACTTAAAATACATTTCACTTACACGTAATTTCGGAAAAGAATCAGCAATGCTTGCAGGACTAAAACGAATTCAAGGAGACGCCGCCATTGTAATGGATAGCGACTTGCAGCATCCACCTACACTAATCGGAGAAATGGTACAAGGCTATGAAGATGGCTTTAACCAAGTAGTGGCCAAGCGTTCTCGTACTGGTGATTCTAAAGTGCGTTCTCTTTTTTCTTCTCTGTACTACAAGCTTATCAACTCAATTACAGATGTCGATTTACAAGATGGTGAAGGAGACTTTCGATTGCTGAGTCGTAAAGCTATTGACGCGATTCTTACACTGAGTGAAAGCAATCGATTTTCGAAAGGCTTGTTTTCGTGGATTGGTCTAAGCAAAAAGACCATCAACTACGAGAACGTTCAACGCGTAGATGGTGATTCAAAATGGTCATTTAGCAATCTTGTCAATTATGGTATTGATGGCATCATTTCGTTTAATATGAAACCTTTACGCATTTGTTTTTATACAGGGTTTTTGGTCTTATTTTTATCACTCATTTATATTTTGATTACGTTCTACAGTATTATGACAGAAGGAATTGGAGCTCCCGGTTACTTCACGACCATTACTGCGATTCTTTTACTCGGTGGCATTCAATTAATCAGTCTTGGCGTTATTGGCGAATACATTGGTAGAATTTACAATGAAACAAAACAACGCCCTCACTTTCTTGTAGATGTCAGTAATGCGGATGAATACCATGAATCTTAAGTCGTTAAATACAGAATTTACTCGTTTTGTTTTTGTCGGTGTCATTAATACTTTGAGCTACTACTCGATTTACTTAGTACTACACAACTTATTCGACTTACCTTATTTATTGGCTCACATTGTTGGCTTTTTAATCAGTTTAAACATCTCTTTTTTCTTAAACTGTTACGTAACGTATCGTATTAAGCCAACGCTTAAAAAATATTTATACTTTCCATTAACACAAGTCGTGAATATGTCTATTTCAACCGTGCTTATCTTTGTTTTTGTTGAATTTTTAAACCTCAATAGCAATTTTGCACCTTTTGCGGCAGTATTATTTACAGTTCCTATAACCTTCATCGTATCTAGTAAAATTCTTAAAGATGCGCCTTCTTCAAAATAAGAAAAAAGACGGTGACACTATGCACAAGCTGCGACCTATTGTTCTTCTCTCGTTATTAACTCTATTGCTGTCAACAATCGGACACACCGTTTTTCTCTCCCAATGGTCACGTGGTCATTTTATGGTAGGCATTAATGACGGACTTTCTCAAATGATGCCTTTCAAAGATCTATTGTATAAACAATACACTCAAGGAGAGTTTTTCTATTCGTTTGATTTTGGATTAGGGGCTGGCACTTTTAGTGAACTTTCTTATTATTTCTCTACATCAATCGTGTTTTTAGTTTCTGTCATAATCATTTCCTTGTTACAAGCACTTCGTATTATTCAGACAACCGATGTCTTGTTTTGGGCTAATGCTGCTGTTTTCATTAGCATCATCCGTTTAGCAGCTATCTTATTTATCACAACTCGTTTTTTTATCTATGTAAAAATTTCAAAACCTGCAGCGTTATTAGGCGCTTCTCTTTATGGACTTTCAGGTATGTATTTTCGCCACGTAACCTATTGGGAATTTTTCGCAGATTCTTTTTTATGGTTACCAATTTTATTGTTTGGCGTGGAGAAAATTTTCCGAGAACAGAAACCAGGCTGGTTTTTAGTCGCCGTTGCAATTTCTATGATCGATAATTTCTACTTTGCTTATATTAATTTTATGTTGACCGCTTTATATATCGTGTTCCGTCTATTTATTCCACTTACTGAGAACGAACAAGTAAAAAAGAAAAGCATCATGAGTTTTTTAGTCGCTGGATTGATTGGCGCAGGAATCAGTGCAATTTCTTTTGTCCCTGCTGTCTATGCCTATTTAAACAACCATAGACCTGAATTCGAACAACAAATCCCTTGGTTTAAGGAAACCACAGATAATATATTGTTCAACGACACTATCATCATCTTGCCCGCCTTTTTTGTGTTCTTGTTGTTTTGCTGGTTTCTTTACAGTCATAAAACGTTCCGTTTGTTTGCGCTAATTGGAATTACTGCTGTCATCATGCACAATAGTCCAGTCATCGGCAGTGCTTTTAACGGATTTTCTGCTCCACAGTACCGATGGGAATATTTTATCTCGTTAGTCATGGGAGGCGCTGTCGCCGTAGCATTTGATCAATTGCACAAATTTACATTATGGCGTTTTTTACCACCTGCCATACTTACGATTTTAAGCTTTGTTTATTACGCGCGAAAAGATGAGTATTTTGAAATAGACTCTTGGTTTTCGACACTTTCAATTAGTGCTCTTGTCATTACTTTATTGCTACTATTTCTATACACATACTTCAAGAAAAATTTTGTTAAATGGTTGTTAATGATACTTCTGTTAGTATGGGCTTTGTTGTTAACTAATATCTATCAAACCGAAAAAATTATTGATGAAGGAAATATCTCACAAGTGAACAAAGACTTAATAACAGGTGTCGAGTATGATGATCCTGAAATCAACAAATTAATCGATTATATTCACGCACAAGAAAACAGTGACCTTTACCGTATTGATTGGATGGAAGGTGTACGTAACAACACGCCTATTGTTCAAGATTTCCAGGGATTAAGTGCTTATTCCAGTATTTTAAATAAAAACTTATTGTATTTTTATTTGTATGATCTTGAAATCGATATGGGCCGCGAAAGTGTCAGTCGCTATGCAACTCTTGGTAATCGCGCCAACTTGTATAGTATGTTGCAAGGCAAGTACATTATCCGTGCGCGCGGAGATACCAATATTCCATATGGTTTCAATGAAATCTATTCTTCCAAAAAATACATCGTCTATGAAAACGAGTACGTCTTGCCGTTTGCACGTTCTACTTCTACTGTGTATGAAGAGCAGCAACTAGCAGCTTCGTCTCCCTTAATGCGTGAACAAGCCATGATGACAGGTGTTGTACTAGAGCACAGTCAAAAGACGAATCCATTGCCTGAATCGAATGAAAGCATCCTTGAATTTGATGTCTCTGCAAGTGGCGCTCTCTTTAATGGGAAGATGGTACATGTTGTTGAAAGAAGAGGCGGCTTAAACTTGAACCTACAAAACCCATCAAAGTCTAGTAGTGATTTGTTTGTCTCTTTCCATTTAGTATCAACAGCCCCTGACCAAGGATTCTTGCTTGAAGTAAATGACTATCAAACAACAAGAAAATCCAACGATTCAATTTACAAAACATTTGTAGACGACTTAACGATTCGAATTCCAGCTGATGAGCTTATTGAAATACGTCTTCCAAAAGGAACATATGAACTAACTGATCTACAAGTTTTCTCTGCTTCTTACGACTCTCTGCGTGAGCAAGCAGCTCAACCTGACTCATCTAGTCACTTGTCTATTGATGGCAGTCGTGTCCACTTGGATTATGAAAATACTCAAAATGATGCTTTTTTAAAGCTAGCTATTCCTTATGAACGCGGTTGGCAAGCACAAGTGAATGGACAAAAAGTAGAAGTCTTGAGAGCTGACTTTGCTTTTATGGCCATTCCTATAGTTGCAGGCGAAAACGACGTTCTACTCACTTACCGTCCACCATTTTTCAAACTTGCTGCAGCTGTTAGTCTAGTGTCAGCCCTCTTAGGCTTTGTACTAGCTTTTCGCAAAAAGAAAAATACAAAAACAGTTGATCTCAACTAAATACTTTATCAAAAAACAGCTCTATCTCTTGACCTTGTTTTAGCTCTTCCACCTCTGACTTCTATAATAAGTCAGAGGTGGAAGAGCTTTTTTGTTATACAAAATAAAGTAAAGCATCAAGCAGAGCAAGACTTGAAGTGGAATTTCTTGTCCTACAAAAGAATCGATTTTGGAAAATCGCGTTTACTCATGCGTATGAAAGTGTAAGGAAGAGTAATACGAATATTAAGGGAGGAATTTAAATGAAGCGTTTACTATTGTTTGGTTTACTAATAACCTTTTTAGTGTTTTTAACAGCTTGTGGCAATGATTCTACAGAAGACCCACCTACAGAATCTGATGGAGCAACAGACGAAACCACTGAAGATGATTCAACTAGTGAAGATTCAACTGAAGGCGCATCGACAAATAACGATGGTGAAATTCTTTTAGTAACTGTCGAACTTATGAATAGTGACGGAGATGCAGTTGGTACTGCCGAATTGACTGAAGAAGATAATGGCGTTGCTGTAGCACTTCAAGTTGATAATTTGGAACAAGGTATACACGGTATTCATTTCCACCAAGAAGGAATGTGTGAAACGCCTGATTTCAAATCAGCTGGCGACCACTTTAACCCAGAAAGCACTATGCACGGCATGGACAATCCTGATGGCCCACATGCTGGTGACTTACCGAACCTTGAAGTAAGTGAAGATGGTACTGCTTCACAAGAATTTTTAGCTGAAAATGTGACACTTGAAATCGGGGAAGAGGATTCATTATTAAAAGAAGGCGGAACTGCTCTTGTGATTCATGCAGGAGAAGATGATCAAAAAACCGACCCTTCTGGTGACTCTGGAGACCGCATTGCTTGTGGTGTTATTGCCGCAAAATAAAAAGATGTTTAACTCAACAAATACAACAAGGCATTGCCCTCTTTGAATGGGCAATGCCTTTTCATTAAAGTTGTTTACGTGGACTATCTAAGGGAATAGTCCACGTAAACAACTTAAAACTGGAGGAGGATTTATAATGACAACAGATAAATTCGAAAAAACAGATGAACAAGTCAAACCCCAACATCAATCCACACAACCTGGTTCAGAAAAACATATGGACCCCAAACCGATTTATGACGACAAAGATTATGTAGGTTCAGGAAAACTAGAAGGCAAAGTTGCACTTATTACAGGAGGAGACAGCGGCATTGGACGAGCCGTTGCAGTAGCCTATGCTAAAGAAGGTGCGAATGTTGCGATTGCCTACCTTGATGAGCATGAAGATGCTGATCAAACCATCCAAGTCATCGCGTCTTATGGAGTTAAAGGAATAAAGTTTGCGTCAGACTTGAGTGATGTTGAAAATTGCAATCAACTCGTTATAGATGTACTCGCTGAATTTGGTCAATTAAATATTTTAGTAAATAACGCTGGAAAACAGTTTCCGCAAGACGATTTTTTAGCTATTAGTCCTGATCAATTAATGGAGACTTTCGCTACGAATATTTTCAGTATGTTTTATTTGACGCAAGCGGCTCTTCCTCATTTACAAAAAGGAGACTGCATTATTAACACATCTTCTGTAACTGCTTACCAAGGCTCTCCTGGGTTGATTGACTATTCCGCAACTAAAGGCGCGATTACAAGCTTTACTCGCTCACTTGCTGCTAATATTGCCAACCAAGGAATTCGTGTAAATTCAGTCGCACCGGGGCCTATTTGGACACCCTTGATTCCTTCGACCTTCAATGAAGAAAAAGTTCAACAGCATGGTCAAGACACTTTATTAAAACGTCGCGGAGAACCTTCTGAACTGGCTCCGGCTTATGTATATCTAGCTTCTAAAGACTCTACTTATGTAACAGGACAAGCTATCCATATTAATGGTGGCGATTATATCAGTTCATAACATGAAAAGACCCGGCGCTCGGGTCTTTTTTATATCTATTTATTTTCAGTTATGTTACTTATTGATTTCTTCAATTTTATTGTTTTCTGTTTTTGCAATAAAGTTTAATGCTCTTTCAATTGTCGAAAATGTAACTAACCCGCTGTTCCAATCTAAGTCTTTAGCAAATTGCTGTGCTGCTTTTACTGAAATGCCTGTCACGTATAAGTGACTGCCCATAATCCGCAGGGCATCGTAAATTTGTCTAAACCAAAAAAGCGGAGATTTTTCATTCCAAGACAATCCAGTAATATCAATAATCACATATTCAATGCGATGTTTTTGAACATATTCACAAATTTTCACTTTTAACGTTTCAAAACGATGAAAATCCATTGTGCCAACTAGTGCAACTGTTGCCACGTTTTCTTGTACAGATAAAATAGGCAACATCAACTTTTCAATCTCATCTTCGTTAGCGATAAGTTCTTGCTGTTGAGTGTGCTCTAACGTAACGTCTGTTTGTGTTCCAATAAAATACAGCTTACCTTCAATTCGAATCGGTTCAATAGCAAGACGGTTCCAAAATGGTGAACCATCTTTATGGTAGTTTTTTAAAGTCACAACAACTTTTTCTTCTTTAGCAATAGCTTCTCTAATTTTATCAATATCAGCTTTTACTGTATCTGGTCCTTGAAGAAAACGACAATTACGCCCAATCATTTCTTCTCTTGTATAACCACACATCTCAACAAGTGTATTATTTGTATAAATAATCGGGTTATCCGGTTGCGACGGATCTGTCACAATCGTGCCTACTTTGCTGCCATCTAGCATAGCTTCCAACAAAGTCACTTGGATGTCCTGATTTAGCTTTCTCAAGTGATGCACCTCTTTCTTTTAGCTTCTATTATACGATAATTCTAGCATACCCATGAACTCAACTCCAAAAACTCCTCTGTCCGTCACGTTTCAGGATGTTGTTACAGGGTAACTGTAACAACAAAGGAACTTTTTAAAACAGGAGGCAGATAACATGGCAAAAGTATTAGCAGTACTATCAAGTGGTTATACAAACGAAGAACATAATTACGTGACAGGTTGGTGGGCAGAAGAACTGTTTGCACCTTCTTTAGAGCTTGAGAAAAAGGGACATATGGTTGAACTTGCTTCTATTGACGGAGGCAAACCAGTTGTTGATCCAATAAGTTTGAGCAAAGAGGCTGACCCTACCGGTATTTATCAAAAACAATACGATTCAGGTATTGCAGATAAAACAACAGCGATCGTTAATGTCAAAGCTAGCGACTACGACGCGATTATGATTGTTGGTGGACATGGAGCTATGTTCGATTTGGCACATAATGAAGACTTGCATGCCGTAATCAATGTCGTTTATGAACTAGGCGGCATTGTCTCGGCAGTTTGTCACGGACCCGCACCACTCCTTTACACAAAAACTAAAGAAGGTCGTACTTTACTTGAAGGTCTGAAAGTAACTGGTTATCCAAATGATAAAGAACCAAAAGAAGTTATCGATTTACTTCCATTTAGTTTAGAAGACGAACTAAGTAAAATTGGAAACTATCACGAAGAAAAAGATCATGATGCTTATGTAGTCTGGGGAAACAAACAAATTTTGACAGGACGCGATCCACAATCTGCTGAGCTTTTTGGTCGTGAACTAGCTAAAAAATTAACCGAACGTGAGTTGCAAGCAGAAGAAAAAGGTATGGATTAAGTTTATAAATAAAAGGGTACTTAAAAACATCAGCAAGTATGAGGAGGCAATGATATGAGTGAAAATGAGAAAAAAGATTATGTAGAAGCAACTGAAACAGAAGCTAAGGATCGACCAAATGACCAGAAACAAGGAATCCAAGAGCCGCGAGTAAAAGGATACAATCCTTTGCAAATTGGATTTGTTGTCTTTGTTGTTTTGATTCTTATTCTTGTTGCTTTTGGCATTGGAACAGATTGGTTTGGTATTCTTAACTGACTTTTCTCTCTCACAAATCCACATAAAAAAGACGTCCTAAAATTAGGACGTCTTTTTACCTTATTTATTTTCACTTAATACGAGTTCGAAGTTTTGAAGCTCTCCGTTCCGATATGCTTTCACGTCTAAAGTATCGCCAACTTTTGTCTCATTGTATAAATACTGACGAAGCTCTAGAACAGAACGTACCGGTTTTCCATCTAATTCAACAATCACATCATACGCTTCCATTCCTGCTTGTGCTGCTCCTGAATCATCAGCTACTGTTTGAACAACAATTCCATCTTCCACATCTGTAGGCAAGTTGAGTTGGCTACTGCGGTATTGTGCTGGGACTTCGGCCAAGTCTAAAATGGCAATACCCATAGATGGACGGTGCACAGCACCTTCTGCTTCTAGGTCTGAAATAACTGGAATTGCAGTATTGATCGGAATCGCTAATCCAATTCCTTCTACTGCTTCTTGAGAAATTTTCATGGAATTAATACCAATCAACTGTCCTTGTGCATTGATCAATGCGCCTCCACTATTTCCAGGGCTGATAGCAGCATCGGTTTGGAGAACTTCAGACTGCCAATCTTCTGTTCCATCCTGGTTAATATCAAGCGGTACTAAACGCTCAGTTCCTGAAATAACGCCAGTCGTTACGGATCCTGAAAACTGTAGACCAAGTGGATTACCAATTGCGATCACGGGTTCTCCTGCTTGCAATACCGAAGAATCTCCGAATTCCGCAACGGTTTCAATATTTTCTCCCGCTACCTTTAAAACCGCTAAATCGGTCCAAATATCTGTTCCAAGTACTTCGGCATCAAGTTCAGTTCCATCTTCTAAAGTAACCATAACATCTTGTGCTCCTTCAACTACATGGTTATTAGTAACGATGTAGGCCATTTCGCCGTCTTTCTTATAAATAACACCTGACCCTACCCCTGCTTCTTTCGACTCTGCTTTCTGACTCGTTTGTGAAGCAAATGGATTTTGTTGTGCTACTTGTAAATTGGTAACTCCAACAACAGCACCAGAAGTTTCTTCTACAATTTCTGTTACATCTGAAGTGACGACTGTCGAACTCGTTTGTAATCCACTAACTCCCTGATTGTGTGATGTTGCTGCAACACTCTCAATTTCTCCATCTGTTACACTTGGTAAAATTACACCTACCAATAAGGCACCTGCAATCAATCCTGTAAAGCTAGAAGCAAAGTATCCTTTTTTACTCTTTTCTGATTTTGACGAATTATAATACCCCATTTTTATACACTCCCTATTCTGTCAACTTATTGACAATTTTGTATGACTCGGTTTTTTCTGCTAACCATTCAGCGTATTTTGTACTTAATGCTTCATCAAATAAAATTTTGTTAATTTCTTCTTTACTGTTTGCTAAAGTAGCTTTAGCTGCCTCTGTTTTATTAGTTACTTGAATGATATGAAAACCGAAATCTGTTTTTACAGGCTCACTGATTTCATCTGCTTTCATACTAAATGCAGCTTCTTCAAATTCCGGCGCCATTTCACCTATACCAAATTCACCCAATGCTCCACCATTTTCAGCATTACTTGTGTCTGTCGAATATTCGGCTGCTAGTTTGGCAAAGTCGCCACCCTCGTCCAATTTTGCTTTTACTTTGTCTGCTTGCTCTTGTGTTTCAACTACTATATGATTTGCTTCTACTGTTGAAGCTTGTTCGAATGTTGCTTTGTTGTCTTCGAAATAAGTACTGATTTGCTCATCTGTTATGTTGATCTCTGGTCCGACTATTTTTTCAACTTTTAAATACGTTTTTATTTCGTCTTTTAAACTTTCGACTGTCATGCCACTAGCTGCGAGAGTTTCTTTTAAAGCTTCCGTCCCACCGTAATTTTCTTCGTATACAGTCAGTTCTGCATCGACTTCTTCCTGCGTTACTTTAACGTCAGCTTGATCGGCTTCTTGGTTGACCACTTCGTTGGAAATCATCATATCCAGTGTCGCTGCTCCAGAAGACGCCACTAGTTTTTCATATAAAGCATCTTTTGTTATTTCTTTATCTCCTACTGTAGCTACTGTTTCATCGCCATTAAAAGCAGCCAATATAAAAATAGCGGTTGCCGCTAATGCACCAATCGAAATATAGATTATTTTCTTCATAGTCATTACCTCTTTTCCTATTCGTTAGTCATAGCATACCAAGCAATTATGAATAAACTATGACTAGAGTTTTAACAAAGATGCAACGTTTTCTATATAAAAAATGAGCTGGGAATGATATCCCTAGCTCATTTTTTGTGTGGCAATTGAATAGCAAATTTCGTTCCTTGACCTTTTTGACTTTCAACATGTATTTCCCCATCGTGGAGTGTGACTAATTGTTTAACAATGGATAAGCCAAGTCCAAACTGCCCACTGCCACGCGACAAGTCCGCTTTGTAAAAGCGTCGCCAGACGAGATCCATTTCTTCTACATCAATTCCAGCTCCATCGTCTACTATTGTGATTTCCATCTGGTTTTGTTTAGAATGCGTCGAGATTGTAATCGTGCCATTGTCAGTAAATTGAATGGCATTTTTGACGATATTCATCAAAATTTGAATCAAGCGATCCATATCTCCGTAAATCATATCTCCTGGGTTTGTCCGAATGATAATTTGGTCGCCTTTTTCTTTTGCTTGCAAATAAAGCTGTTCTTGAATAATCTCCAAAAGTTCATCCGCTTCGATTTCTTCTTTTGTCAACGTTACTTGATTGGATCTAATTTTTTCGTAATCTAAGTTTTCATTCACTAAACGCATAAGTCGTTTTGTTTCTTCACTTGCTAAGCGAATGCCTTTTTCTCGCTGATCTTCTTCAATCATGTTATTTCGCAGACCTTCCATAATTCCTGCAATGGTTGTTAACGGCGTTCGCATCTCATGTGAAACGTCTGCCATGAATTGACGACGCCGATTTTCAAGTCGATCAATTTCTTCATTTGATTGCTGAAGCTTGACTGCCATTTTATTAAAGTCATGTGCCAAATCACCAAATTCATCAAAATTCGATTCCGGCAAATTCACATCGTAATGGCCTTCGCTAATCATCGAAGTTGCTTTTCGCATATGTTCGATTCGGCTAACATGCAATTTTGACAATCCTAAACTTAGGAGCAGTGCTATGGCCAGCGCAATTAAAATCGTTGTAACCAAGGTTTTGTTTAACTCGGCAATCATTTCGCTTACACCACTAATCGGCGAAGCCAGTAGAACCCCACCAGCCAATTGACCATTTTCAAAATACGGCATCGCCACAAATGTCACAGACAATTCAAAACGCTCAACATCGCGATTAACAATCAACGTCTCGCCTCGTTCGATCACATTCCATTCTTCTGTTGTCAGTTCCACAGGTGGAAAAGAACCTGATACAGGATATAAAATACGACTTTCTTGATCAAAGACGATAAAACTGATATTTTGCGCTTTCAAGATGGAGACAAAGGATTGCAAATCTTTTCCTGGACGTGTGTGTTCGAGCTCTTTAATAATTTGGCTACCGTATGCTTCAAGTTCTTCTGCTTTTTCATTGTAGGCAAAGTCATCAACATAACGGACGAATAAAATACTCAAAATCAAAAAAGCAATTAACAATATACTCATATGACTGGCAATTAGCTGATAAAAATACTTAATCCGCGTGTTCTTCAAATTTATAGCCAACTCCCCATACTGTATGGAACAGCTTGTCCCCGTCATTTATTTTTTTACGCAAGCGTTTTATGTGAACATCAACCGTTCGTTCATCCCCATAAAACTGATAACCCCAAACTTGTTCTAATAATTGTTCGCGGCTGAACACTTGCTTTGGATGTTGCAGAAAAAATACTAGTAAATCAAATTCTTTAGGTGTCAGGCTATCCACTTCTTGACCATCTTTTAAAATATCACGTGTTTCTTTATTGACTGTAAAATAAACGGTTTGAATCAAATCGGACACTGGTTCTATTTTCTGTGTGCGACGTGTGACAGCTTTAATACGCGCCATTAAGGTTAATGGACTAAATGGTTTTGTCACATAGTCATCTGCCCCCATTTCAAATCCAATGACTTGATCGGATTCACTATCTTTTGCAGTCAGCATAATGATTGGGACAGAACTTCCTTCTTCTCGAATTTTTCGACACAGCGCAATGCCATCCATCCCCGGAAGCATCCAGTCTAAAATGAGCAAATCGTATTCGCCTGCTTTGTATTTCCGGTAACCTTCTAACCCATCTGCTGCAAAGTCTCCGGTAATCCCTTCTTTTGAAAAAAACAGTTCTAGCATCGAACTGACACTTGGATTGTCTTCTACTACCAATATTTTCATCCCGCACCTCCGGTTATCTTTCTCTTAAAGTTAAATGACAAATTCAAATGAAGCAAGAAAATTGAAAAAACTGCTCTAGAGGTCATTAACATGACGTTCGAGAACAGTCTTTTTGTTTCTTTTTAGCCTTGATCAAGCTTTTTTTCACGGTTTTTTAGTTTCACAAACAAGGCACCGATCATATCGTAGTCAATATCGATGTTGTTTTCATAGGCATACTTCACGCCATAGCCGAGTGCTAACGTCATAGATGATGCTACGGTTCCTCCGATAACAGATCCTGCTCCCGGAATGAATTTCAGAGCTTGGCGATAAATTGTGTGACCAATGGTTTGTGTCGCAGTGACAACAATCATATCTTTCGCTGCTTTTTTAGTTAAGGGCTTATCGTAAAGGTTTGATAATTTGATGATCAATCCGACTTGCAAGGTTGTCAATGGCAATACGTCAGAGCCTGGAATTGGTGAAGCTCCAATGATACCTGCTGAAACACCAGCTCCAATGATCCAGCGATTTGCAGCGGTAGATTTTCCTTTCATGCTTTTGGCGAAGAGTATGTCTTTACCCTTCTTTTCGAGCAAAAAAAGAATTTCCTTCTTTAACGTTTCCAAGTTTTCTTCTGTTTTTGAAGAAATCGGAATTACTTTGTATTTATTCGCCGTATGATCTTGAATAAACTTAACAATCGATGGGATGTTTTCAGCGGCATCAATTTTATTTAAGACAATCAAAATGTCTTTATTGTGCTTTTCAATTTCGTTGAATTTTTCTTTTTCGCTTTCTGAAAACACCGTGCCTGCTGCGTTTAAGAAAAATAAAATCACATCAGATTTCTGAACAAATTCCAGTGTTTTTTTAGGGTTTTCGTCATTTGGATCATTTAATCCAGGAGTGTCCATAAATTTGATATTTTCGAGGCCTTTAATGTTATAAGGGTCTACGCTAACTGTTTCTCCTGGCATCGGGTTAGTACTAGCAATGTCTTCACCGATGATTTTGTTGATGGTAGAAGATTTCCCTGCATTTACTTCTCCAATTAACGAAATTAACAAGTCTTGCTCAAGTGTATCGTTCACTTTCTTCATCTCATTTTCAAACATTTCATCCATTGCTTGTATTACTTCTTTTTCAAATTCCCTTACCATAGACTGTTTCTCTCCTTTATCCATACTTACTAATCACTTTAACAGCTTTTGTTTAAGTATAACGGTTATTACTCTGTGTATTCTTTTAATAAGGTATCGGCATAGTTCATCAATGTTTCGGTGTCATGAATATGTTTTTTTGCTTCGCCATTTTTACTACGTTTTTCCATTGTTTTCAAATCGTATAATACTTCCGGCAATTTGGCTCCGGGCGCTTTATAAAATTGCTCAGACTGAATATAAGAGCCTCCAGGTAAATAATAACGCATTCCTACTAAATTCTTTTTATACTCAAACAGATTATGTCCCATCATTGGAAAGTCGTGATCGATGCCCAGTAAAGCCAACAAAGTTGGCATCACATCCGTTTGCCCACCAAGACGCGTCATTTCTGTTTTTTCAAAAAGATTGCCGCCTGTGAACAGTAACGGAACAGCATATTGATCTTTCAACGAATAGTCGTGTCCTAAGAAATTACTTAATAACCGCTGATCTTCTTCGGTCACTAAGCTGCCATGCATACCTGAATGATCTCCTATAATCGCGATTAGCGATTCATCATAAATTCCTTGATTTTTTAGTTTTTGAATAAATGCACCAATTTCTTCATCTGCGTAGCGAATTGATTGCAAGTAGTTTCCAATATACATCTCTTCATACTCAGCAGGTAAATTTAAGTATTGCATATCTGCAGGGATTTCGAATGGTGTGTGACTTGTAAGCGTAACAATATTAGCATAAATTTGATCATAAGTGTTGAGCTGGCGAGGTAATTCACTTGCTGCAAAATCGAATAATACTTTATCAGCAGGACCAAATCCAACATTCTTCACATTTGGAATTTCTTCGATAGAAAATACCTCTTCATAGCCAAGAACCGGATATAAAACGTCCCGATTCCAAAACGTCACATCGTCTGCATGATACGTAGCAGAGCCATACCCTTTTTCTTTTAATACACGCGCTAGAGAAGAGACTCTTTTTCCTGACAGGCTATTAGTAGTTGGAATCATTCCTTGCGGATAAAGTCCTGTGTTAATAATCCATTCAGCGTCAGACGTTGTACCCGCTCCAACTTGCTGAAAAACATTCGAAAAATAAGCACTTTCACTTAAAAGTTTGTTGAGGTGGGGTGTAATTTCTTGATCATTTAACGTTCTTTTAATCACAAAATTTTGCAAAGACTCTACTTGAATTATGAACAAATGCCGCCCTTCAGCTACTCCAAAGCTTTCATGTTCACTAATTTCTACATACTTATTTCCTTTTAGTTGTTCTAATTCTCTTGCTGATAACTTACTAGATGAAGCATGAGCAGTATCCGTTGAGCGGTTATACAATTGAACCACTTGAGATTGCAGAAATCCATTTTCTTTTGCAAAATAAGAAACATCGATAATGGGTTGTTGAAGAGCGTAAACGATGGTGATTGAAGATATTGCAGCCATCGAGACCGCAACATATTTCATTGCTACTGGCTTTACAGGATTTTTCCAGTGCCCTGCGAGAGAAAATAGCAACACAGCATCTAAGAAAAATAAAAAATCCCATGGGTTGGATAACATCGTGATGGTATTGCTGACAGAACTCGTTTGCGTTAATTGCTGCAAATCGTAGTATGAAGGAATGGTTGTGTAATAACGCATATAAAGCGTGGTAATGAAAAATATAGCAGAAACAAAAAAATTAAATATCCAAACTACACGGTACATTTTCTTTTTAGTTACAAGCAACACAATCGATAACAATAAAGCCCACGTTGGGAATTCGATTAAGACAATATGCCAAAATGATTTTGCATCAAAAATAAGCACACGAAAAACACTTACTTTAATGAACAAGAAAAGAAAAATGAGTAAATAAGGCATGACATCTGTTTTTTTCATCATAAACACCTCTTTTCTACAGACGAAAAAGCATATTACATGTTGCATATATTCAGTTAAGTAGGGAATACAAAACTGTACAGGTTAAATTAGCATTTAGTTACCGATAAGCAATCTTCAATTTCTTCAAGAAACATATCCTAACTATTCAAAAGGAGCGAGACTATGCAAACATTAAAAGCACTTTTCATTAATACTTCTTTAAAAGGTTCAGAGGAACCTTCTCATACAGAAGGATTTATCAAAGATGTTCAAGTTCATTACAACCAACTAGGCGTTGAATCTGAAGTTGTACGTTTAGCCGATTATGCCGTTGCACACGGGGTACAAGCAGATATGGGCGAAGGAGACGAATGGCCACAAGTTTTTGAAAAAGTCATGGCTGCAGATATTGTGATCATCGGTACTCCTCTTTGGCTAGGAGAAAAAAGCTCTTTAGCTACACAAACAATTGAACGATTATACGCCAGCAGCAGTGAAACTAACGATAAAGGACAATCTATTTTCTATAACAAAGTCGGTGGTGTGGCAATTACCGGAAACGAAGATGGCGCTAAACATGCTGCAGCTTCGATTCTTTACGGCCTTTCTCATATCGGCTTTGTAATTCCACCAAACGTTGATGCTTATTGGGTTGGTGAAGCAGGACCAGGTCCTTCTTATATGGATTCTGGAAAAGACAATGATTTTACTAAATCAGCGATTCAACGCCTTGCTTATAACACTTATCATTTCGCAGGAATGCTGAAAAACAATCCTATTCCAGCTGAAGGCAATACACTTGAATAAGTTATCACTAACTAGCTGGTAGCAAAGGTGCTACCAGTTTTTTTATGTGTTATCTCCATAGACGAGTTGCAGACAGATGCTTTTCTGTTATCTTTACTTCAAACACGTCCGGATTGGTTAGTTTTTGCCACTCTGAAAACCCGTAGCCGTTGTCTATTCTTTTTAATAGCAAACCTAGTAAGTTTCCATGCGTGACTGCTACAGTTCTGTCTTCCATTCTATTTAGCGCTTCCATCGCTCGGTCTCCGGCTTCTTTTCCAGACTCTCCTCCGACAAACTTCAACTCATCCGCTGCGAATGAAGCCTCAAGTTTCTCCATCCAGTCAGGCAAATTCTCAGAGCTCAATACGCGTTCTGCTAATCGATCATCAATTTCGATTCGTAAATTCTGTTGGTCTGCTGCATGTTCAACCGACTGAATCGCTCGCGTAAATGGACTCGAAACAAAATGAACAATTTCCCGTTCTCGTAGAAATTCCGCTAATTCCTTTGCTTGCAACTTGCCTAGTTCCGTCAACGGTGCATCTGGTGCTTGCCCCGTCGCTTGGCAATGCCTAACCAAATAAATGGTCTTCTCCATGACCAACCCTCCATTTTGTTTGATGATCCATCCAGTAGCTAGATTTATCGTAAATTTTTACTGTGATTTTGTCGTTATATCACACGTTCCCGTTTTTTGAGATTTCAACCTTTTCAAAAAAACTCCTGAGCAACAGCTCAGGAGTTTTGACTTATAATTTTTTCATCAAGTTTGCCATTTCAATGGCTCCAGCTGCTGATTCCCAGCCTTTGTTCCCAGCTTTTGTTCCAGCGCGTTCAATCGCCTGTTCAATAGAATCTGTTGTTAAAACACCAAAAATGACTGGAATATCTGCATGGTCACTCGCTCTTGAAACACCTTTAGCGACTTCGCTGCAAACATAGTCAAAGTGAGGAGTAGCGCCTCTAATAACTGTCCCTAGCGTGATGATGGCATCATACTTCCCACTCATCGCCATCTTTTTCGCTACAAGCGGAATTTCAAAAGCTCCTGGCACCCAAGCAATCGACACATCCTCTTCACTAACACCGTGGCGTTTTAGCGCATCTTCTGCACCGCCCAATAATTTACTCGTAATAAACTCGTTAAAACGTCCAACCACTATTCCGATTCGTAATCCTTCACCATTTAAATATCCTTCAAAATGTATCGTCATTTAAGTCCATCTCCTCTAGTAGATTAATAAGTTGTCATGTTTTGCTGTTCTTGTTGGTACGTTACTAAATCTTTAATCGTCAAAATACCTAGACCGAGCCGTTCAGACACTTGTAACAAATCATCCACTCGCGCCATCGTGCCATCCGCATTCATGATTTCACATATAACTCCTGCTGGAGACGAACCGGCAAGTTTCGCTAAATCCACCGCCGCTTCAGTATGCCCTGTCCGTTCTAGGACGCCGCCATTTTTTGCGATCAATGGGAAAACATGACCAGGACGTTTAAAGTCTGTTGCTTTCGCAGTTGGCTTGACTAAGCTCGTAATTGTATGAGAACGTTCAAAAGCACTAATGCCTGTCGTTGTATCTTTATGATCCACACTGATCGTAAAAGCAGTTCCATATTCATCTGTATTATGGTCTGTCATAAGACCAATTTGTAAATTTTGAGCGATTGATTGGGCAAGTGGTACGCAGATCAAGCCTCGTCCTTCAGTCGCCATCAAATTGACGATTTCAGGGGAAGCGAATTCTGCCAATGCGACAAAATCACCTTCGTTTTCTCGGTCTTCGTCATCGATGACGATGATGGTTTTGCCTTTTTTCAATTCTTCAATGGCTTTTTCTACTGTGTAGAACATTTTCTCAGCGCCTCCTTTTAAAATCCATTTTCCGCCAGCCAGTTTCTACTGATTTTTGGTTCTGCTGTTTGAATGCGTTCCGTATACTTTGCCAGTAAATCACATTCAATATTGACCTTTTCCCCAATGCCTTTTTCGCCTAACAGCGAATCTTCTCGCGTAGTTGGAATCAGAGAAATGGTTACTGAATTGTGGTCGAGATAAAAAATGGTCAAGGAAGTTCCATCAACAGCGATAGAGCCTTTTAGCATCATATACTTCATGAGTCGAGGTTCCAGTTCAATCGTTTTAGTCATAGCATTCGCTTCTTTTTTTACTGAACGGATAACGCCAACGCCATCAATATGACCACTGACAAAATGGCCGCCAAAACGGCCGTTAGCCGGCATCGCACGTTCTAAATTCACCCGTGCTCCTGCTTTTAATCCACTCATAGTTGAAGACTTGACCGTTTCCGGAATGACATCCACTGTGAATGTCTTAGAACTGAATGTAGAAATAGTTAAACAAACGCCATTAATGGAAATGCTGTCTCCACGTTTAACGTCTTCTAAAATTAGCGCACAGGAAATGGTTAACTCCATTGCTTGTGGCTTAGAGCGAACTGAGGCAACCTGTCCGACTTCTTCAACAATACCTGTAAACATTTAGGCACACTCCTCCGTTCTGTTCAAAACATATTCAATTGAGATCGTGCGATTTATTGGGTACTTTCCACCAAGGGGCGTATGGGTGGTGAGAAAGGGATCGTTCAGAAGGGTTTGAATTTGTAGATAGCTATACATGTGCCTTACTTCTTTATCAAGACGGCCAGTTGGATGGCAATTTTTTGTACCTTGAAGAAGCTCGTTTTCCGCTGAGGAAATGAGCAGGGTGAAAGACCGTTGACTTGTATTTCCAGAGACTTCTCCCTGATAAAGGTTTTTGGTCATACAAATTCCTCCTTTCAATTTTAACTCATTGAAAAGAAGAGACACATAACGAAACCGATTTCTAGATTCTTCTCCCATCCAGACTGTAACTGTCGGTGCCGGAGTTTCACCAGCTCCACCGTTTGAACGCTTTACGCATAGTGGCCTATGCGAGTTATCGTCCAACCGGGTCACGGACTTGCAGTTTCCTGCTCACCGCCGGTAAGGAATTTCACCTTGCCCCGAAGAATTAGATTCGTAGTTTCGTCTCTTTCATAGTAGCATAGTAAGAAATCGAACTATATACATTTAGCTGATACTTCCAACGAACTCCAGTCAAGTCGAATTCTATATCCCTTAAACAACTGTCTATTTTAAAGCCTATCGCTATTTCAGAAAGGACGAGTTACTATGTCTCATCACCATGCAGTGAAAGGCGTCAGAGTAGATGCCGAAACACGTTGTGCTCATTACCATTCACCCATCGACCGAATTGCCATCAAGTTTTTTTGCTGTCAGCACTACTTTCCCTGCTTCGAATGCCACCAAGCTACAGGCTGCGGTAACCATCAAGTTTGGCCAAAAGACCAGTTCCAAGAAAAAGCAGTACTATGCGGGAGCTGCGGGCATGAACTTACTATCGATGAATATTTAGCCTGTGCATCTACTTGTCCCAACTGTTCTTTGTCTTTTAATCCAGGCTGCAGCGTGCATAAGCAGCTTTATTTCGGATAAAAGCTAGAAGCCCTAGAAAAATGACCTTTTAAAAAAACCAATAAAGCCAAGTGAGAAATTATATCTCACTTGGCTTTATTGGTGTGTAAAGACATTACAAGCTGCTCTCCTTTAGAGCGCATAATTCGTCTACCTGTATCTTCAAATCCTGCTTTTTGGTATAAGCGTTGCGCAGGAATGTTACGCGCATTGACACCTAACACCACTTGATCGAAATCTGGAAACTCCATTTTCATAAACTCTGGAAGTGCAAAAATAGACCCTGTCGCAATTCCTCGCCCTTGATATTTCGGATTTACAGAAAACCCTCTCAATAATAAGGCTTTTGGATTGTTCGAATATTTTTTTCGGTCTTCCGATTCATCCAATTCGAAAAAACCCACATCTTCTCCGCGTGCTTTAATAATAATAAAATGCTTTAACGGATCTTTAGCATCTTTTTCAATAATTTCTAAAGGCAATCGTGTAAACTCCAGCTGATGTGTGGGCAAATCGTAACCGATTGATCGTTTCGAGGAGTAGCGATGCAATGTCACTTCTCTTTTTTTAATCATGTTAAGTAGACCTCCTTGTTTGCGTTCATTGTCTTAAACTGTCAGGCATCCTCCAGATTCAAAAAGATAGTCAGAAGACTATTGAATAGAAAAAGCTGCATCCACTTCAGCTTTACTCTTTCTTCAATGTCACTACGACAATTTCAGGCAGATTAAAAATACGGACAGGAAAAGTACTATTGCCAAGTCCACGACTAACAACCATTTTCGATTGATCTTTTTCAAAGATCCCTTCCGTTACTTTCGGAAACCAGCCTTGTCCTGGAGCAACCAAACCGCCAAGTCCAGGAATTCGAATTTGGCCGCCGTGGGCATGTCCTGAAAACACTACATCCACTCCAGCTTCTGCATAAATCGGAAAATATTCAGGACGATGCGCTAACAACAAGGTAAAGTTGTCTGTCAGTTGCGCATGCTCAAGACTCTCTTGCGTAGCTTCGTCCCCGTGTATCTTAGGTTCTGTCAAAGGATCGTTGATTCCTGCAAGCTGGATTGACGATTGTCCTTTTTCCCATTCAACTTGCTCATCTTCCAAAACCACGACATCTCGTTTACGCAACGCAGCTGTTATTTCCTCAATATTATTGGAAGCCACTTCGTGGTTTCCTGTCACGTAATACACTTTACTCATCTCGACAAGCGCATCAACTAATACCAAGCTAGCCTCTAAATCATAACGATTGCTGTCGATAAGATCACCCGTCAAAAAAATGACGTCCGGATTGGCCGCTGCTACCTTTTTAATCAGTGACGATTGATCTTTTCCGAACGTGGCATTATGCAAGTCTGATACCTGAACAATAGTCGCTCCATTAAAAGCAGCTGGCAACTCTTCAGACGCTATCGTGTATTCCGTAGTTTGTACCCACTTGTTACTGATCCAAATACCACTCCATGCCAGTATCACTAACAGCATAAGTACTATCATTTTTTTCATGTACTACCCTCTATTCAATCTTCATTCGAACCATCGGAGTCGGCTCCATCTTTTCATCTACTTAATTCGGTGCTACAATTTCGATTTTCAAACGATCAGATCCTTCTAGAAACACTGCATAGGGATGAAGGTCTTCGTATAAAATTCACATACCCAATTGTCTCATTTTTTCAGTCATTTCGTCTACTTGCGCACATGAAACTGCATGAAACGTCATATATTTGAAACATTGACTTCTACATGATGTAGCATTTGTTTCCACTCCTTTAATCCATGCTACTCGTTGTACTAAAAAACGTGCAAGTTTCTCAGTAGATTTGTGAGCGGCAACTCAAACTTTGGTCTTGGCTTTATTTTTTCGTGATGCCACACTACCTAAAACGCTTAAAAGAAAAATACATAAAACAGCTATTCCGATAGCTCCTACGAGACTACCTCCATCGGAAGATGCCGTTAACCAAGCCGCTCCGTACTGCGGGATTTTCACCGGTGACATGGACCAAGTCGTACCGAATAAGCTATCCGTTAGTTGCAAGATCAGGTATGTTGCAAATGCAACCGCCGCTGCAATTCCGCCATTTGGTGAAACGGCGCTTGCTGCTAAAACAATCGTTAAAATGAGCACTACCCAAATGCTATACGTTCCCATTAGTTGAACAAGCTTGCCAAATCCAACTTCTCCAAAAAAAAGGAATGTGTAATAATAGCCCGCCAGAAAGCCAAGCCAGACACTAACCAAGGAAACAACAGAAGCGACTGCCCATTTGCTTAGAAAATAAGCTGAAAAAGAAAGTGGCCGAACATACAGCAAAGTGGCTGTCCCGCTTTTTCGTTCTCCAGCTATGCTTCCCATATAAGCTAAAATCAGTACAGCCATACCAATCGTTTGAAATTGTTCCATGACCGCTATCAATAGTTGTTCTGGCATAAGTGTTGGTAATTCTAACACTGCGCCATCTGGTAAACCGCCGGAGGACTCCAAGATTTGAGGAAGGAAATAATTGACTACAGGCTCGGTAATCCCTAAAAGAATGAAAACTGCGGGTATCCAGAAAATTTTATAATTCCGTATATTTTCCAAACACTCTTTTTGCGTTAAAATAAGAAATTGCTTCATTTCGCAGCGACCACCTTTAAAAAGATTTCTTCTAGCGAAGCCGCTTGTGATTCAACCCCTATAATGCCTTGTTGTTCAGAAGCCAGAATACGAAGAACTTGCTGCATGTTTGGATAGCTTTCATGAACAGGCAAAAAAACAAAACTTTCTTTCACTTCAGATTTCCATGACTGCCTCTTAGCAAAGTCTAACGCTTGAGTCTGATTTTGAAACTGTATACGAATGTGGGGATCAGCATGCCGATTCTTGACTTCGCTTAGAGAGCCTTGCTCAATCAAACACCCATCTTTCATAAACAACAACTGGTCAGTCATTTCTTCTGCATCATTTAAAATATGAGTAGAGTACAGAACTGTTGTATCCTGCTGTAGTGATTTCAATAAATCCATGATTTCACGTCGCCCCGTCGGATCTAGAGCTGAAATCGGCTCATCCAACAAAAGAAGTTTCGGCTGATGGACAATAGCCTGCGCAAGGCCAAGGCGTTGTTTCATTCCCCCTGAAAAAGCGCCTGTCTTTTTATTCATTGCCGTCTCAAGTCCTACAAATTCCAAGGTGCGAGTTGCTTGCAATTTCGCTTTTCTCGTTTCAATCCCGCTTATTTTTGCGGCCATTTCCACAAACTCTAACGCTGTCAACCACGGAAAAAATTGAGGATACTGAGGAAGAAAACCGATGGTCAAATTTTCAGCTAGTGTAATTGTTCCACTTGAAGGAGACAGTAAATCAGCTAACATCGACAAGGTTGTCGTTTTCCCTGCTCCATTCGGACCGATTAAAGCCGTAGCAGTGCCTTTTTCTAATGCAAAAGAAAGTTGCTTCACAACATCTTCTTGTCCGTAATGCTTTGTTAGTTTTTCCACTTCCACTATATTCAATAGTTTCTCCTCCCGATTACAAAGTAAAGAATCGGTCCTAAAATATTGACGATAACAATAAGGATTCCCCACATCCATTTCGGACCATTCGGATTGGGGTTTTTTATCAAATCGATTAAGGCAAAAATCATTAAGGCAAATTGAATTACGACAATTGGCAGTAAAGCTAACAACAATGTTGTTTGATCCACTAGGTATCTCCTACTTTTCTCTTTTCTTTCTATTATATGAGTTCGCTCTTTAATCTCCTATAGTTACGGACAAAATTCATTCTCTTACAAGCTTATCTCAGTCAAAAGCTCATCTACCATTTCAACTTTAAAAAAAGATCAGTCAACCGTTCTTTTTCAGCGACTCCGATGCTCCACTGGGCTATGTCTTCTCGCACACTGCCTTTTGTTCCAAAGCCTTTTACAAAACCGTTGAGCCGAGCAGCAAAAGTGGAATCTTTTAATAATGCGTTGTTAGGATAAAGTTCTGCCAGTTGCTCTAAAGCTTTTGGGTACCGTTTCAAATAATATTTTTGGTGGCGTTCTTCAGCTAACGTAAATTCACTAACAGGTGCAATTTCCGTTTCAATTGGCTCGCGGAGTTGCATTTCCATTTCTTTTTGAATGTTTTCAATCGTTTTGCGTTGCTGCTCTGTATGGTAATGGACTAAAGAAATATATTGTCTCCCTTTATAATTATCGCGATTTGGATAATGATTTTGCCAGAATTCTCGAAGGATAGCTTCATAGCTGATGACTCGTGGATCAAAACTGATTTGAACTGTTTCCGTGTGATCGCCCATTTTTCTATAAGTAGGCGTTGGTGTTGTTCCGCCAGTAAACCCCACACAGGTTCGGACCACTCCTGACATGCTACCAAAGCGTGCTTCTGGTCCCCAAAAGCAGCCCATCCCAAAAGTAGCAAGTTCCAATCTCTGATCATTTTGACGAATATCTTCTTCAATTGACCTAATAACCATTTGTTGAAAATCCATACGAATCGCCCTCTCTTTTTCTGTATAAATTCCAGTCTACTTTCTATACAGCTTGCTAGTTTTTTATTAAACTCAATGTAACAAGACTGTTCAGAAAATGCATGACTCAGCTATCGCTTTGTTTACTAAAAACACAATACAAGAAAGCGGGTGAACATGATGAGCGAACGAAGAAAAGAAATCATCACCTATTTCAGACAAATGGATCGCAGCTTTTTTATGGATACCAACAAAGATCTTGCTACATTTGATCATGCCTTGCCTATTGGATTTGAACAAACAATCTCACAACCATCGCTCGTTCTCGAAATGACACTGGCACTCGACCTCGAACCCAGCCAGAAAGTATTGGAGCTTGGAACTGGATCAGGTTTTCAAACCGCGCTACTTGCTAATTTTTCTAAAACTGTATACACAATCGAAAGAATTGAGGAGTTGCATCATCGTTCAAAAGACCGGTTAGCCCAATTAGGTCTTGATAACATTCATTTTAAATTAGGAGATGGCAGCGCGGGCTGGAAAGAGCGTGCTCCCTTTGATCGGATAATGGTTACCGCTGCAGCTACTGAAGTTCCGAAAGAACTAATTGAACAACTAAATCATGGAGGGAAAATGGTGATTCCAGTAGGAAGTTCTGCCAGCCAAGAACTTAGACTGATTGAAAAAGATGCTAAAGGCAAAATTCACAGCACGCTTTTAAACCACGTACTATTTGTTACACTAAAAGGGAAATATGAAATGTAATCCCCTATTAACCCAACAAGTCTATGTATTTCTACTTATTACTTTCTTTTATTCAATTCAATCGTTTTGTACGCAACAACGCAATTGCCGTATAATAAAGCACACTAGGCAGACTACTCTTTTTCCATCTATTTTTAATTAGATGTACTAAAGAGAGGTTGGCGTTTATATTGCCCAAGCCAAGAAAAGGAGACTACATCATGCCTAACGAAAAAACAATTCATACTGAAGTTGGCAGCTACATTTCTACTTTATTGCGCAATCATTTTGGAAAAGGTCCTACTTCAGTATTCGTAACTGTCAAGCCTCCTTTTATCACGATCCACCTGCGTGGATTTTTATCTCCTCCTGAAAAAATTTTACTGAAACAACAAGAACATCGCAGAGTATTAGAAACGCGTGATCTGTTGATGAATCAATTGGTTGTAGATATAAAATTAGATTTATGGGAAATTAGCAAAGTGGATATTGAAGATGTCTACGCTGATTGGAATTTAGATGATCAGACGGGAATGATTCTAGCTGTCATGACCGATAAATCTCCAGCTGACGACTTTGAGTGGGATTCAGTTATTCAAGTAGAAAGTGTTCTCGAGGAAGTGGAGGAAGCTAGTCGGAAAGCACAAAAAACTCCTGAAAAAACGGATTTGTATTGGCTCAACAACCGCACATTGTTGATCGAGCGTACCGGAATTTTTGTCGAAATTGAAAAAGAACTCATTCGTGGAGGGTTTATTGAAGAATTGAAATTAGTCAAACGTCCTTTAGAGCGCAGATTATTGTTGCAGACTCGGATTGAAGCTATTTTGAAGCAACCTATTTCAGCAGTATTTCTTGACTGGAACTTTATTACGGATAAAGGCTACACTTTGTTATTACTAGAACCTGCCAAATAATAAATTCCAGCTTATAAAACCATAGACAAACCCAGGCACTCTAGGTTTGTCTATGGTTTTTTGCCTAGCTTATTTATAAATGTAACCTCTTTAGCTACTAATGCTCTGAGCTTGCCGGCAATATTTACACATTTCGTAAAAATTTTTTATCTCTAGCTGTTGAACATACTCAACTTGGTCAGTAAATTCCCTTTTTTCTACAGGTGTCTCCACAAAACCACACCGATCTCCGGCAAACTGGCGTTGATGAATCTTCTTTTTCTTATGATCTACAAAGTAATACATAACGACCACTTCCTTTCTTGTTCAGAAACTAGAAAAGCCGAAAAGAACTGCCTCTGTTTCAAGGCATTCTTTTCGGCTTTTACTTCAGCTCTATTGTCTGAAATATTTAACCAAGATATAAAAGTAGCAACAACATGAAAAAAGCATGATTGCTAGTTAAAAGTTAATCCTAAATTAAAACGCTTTTATTTTCCAAGTACTTTTATGATACTAAATATCGCGCTAAAAATAAAGAAATCAGCACTCATCCATAACTTACTACAGGTTTACTGCACTATCTTTTTTTGGATATATCTTCAAATGCTTTTGCTATTCTTTCCAAAGCTTCCTCTATCAGTGGGCGCGGAGAAGGTGTACAAATCCGTTGATAAAACTCTCCTTCTTCACCAAACATACTGCCGTCTTCAAGTAGAACATTGGCTTTATTGTATATGCGATCATGAATTTCTTCAGCTGTTATGCCGTAACCACTAAAATCTAACCACATAATATAAGTTCCTTCAGGAATAGCCACTTTCACTTCAGGCATGCGCTCAGCCAAAAACTCTTTGATATACGTCATTGTGCCATCGACATAGTCAGTCAGCTGATCCAACCAATCTTCACCTTCATTATAAACCGCAATCAAAGCCGCAATCGCAAAAGGAGATGCTAGTTGCATACCCATTTCCGTAGCGAACTGAGTCCGAAGCTCTTCATCGGAGATAATAACATTGGTGCAATGCAACCCCGCCACGTTAAAGGTTTTGTTAATTGCTGTGCACGTAATAACGTGTTCAGTATGATCAGCTGCTTTTACCATAGGAGTAAACTGATTTCCGCGACGCAGTAGATCTCCATGGATTTCATCGGCTACGATTAAGACATTATTGTTATGACAAATCGCCGCCATCTTTTTCAGCTCTTCTTTACTGAAAACTCGACCTGTTGGATTATGTGGGTTGCATAAAATGAACATTGTCGTATGGTCATCCTTTGCTTTCGCTTCAAAATCCTCAAAGTCAATTGAATAATAACCTTCTTCATCTACGTGTAGCGCATTGTTCACGACTTTCCGGCCATTCCCTTCAATCACAGAAGTAAACGGCGGATAAACAGGACGTTGAATGATAATGCCGTCTTCTCGTTCAGTAAATGCTTTTACCGCAATATTCAGCGCATGAACTGTTCCTGGGCTGTAAACGATATGTTCTTTTTCCACTTTCCAGTCATGCCGTTTTTGTAACCACGATTGAATAGCACCGAAATACTCATCCGGAAAAACAGAATAGCCATAAATTCGGTGGTCCACTGTTTTGTGCAAAGCATCGACTAGCGGCTGTGGAACGGGTAAATCCATATCGGCGGTAAACAAAGGAATGGTATGTTCATCGTATCTTTCTGTTAATCCAAATTGCTTAATTACCTCTTCTCCGTCCCACTTTAAAGAATAAGTGCCTCTTCTATTAATGATTTCATCAAAATTATATTTCATATGAAACTTCCTTTCCTGCTAATAACTGGTTTCTTCCTTAGTACTCATTATTAGATAAAGCGCTAATTCATTGCAACCAATCGAACTTTCCGATTACGATACGAGTTGAATTAACGAAACAGGTTTTTAAAACTCCATTTTCAACTTGCCTTCTTCTAACACCAACTTAGCATTAAATTTCTTACCGTTTTTTGAAACAAAACCTTTAATAACCGGTGTCTTGCCTCTCGTGCACAAGTATTCAATTTGTTTAGCAGTTAATCGCTTTTTCAAGAACGTCGAGGGAAACGATTGCTTGCAACCAGTAGCGTATTCAGTGCAATTGTAAGAACCTCTCCGCGATACAATCATGCCAGTCTTGCATCTTGGACAAAGAGCAATTTCATCTTTGGCATCGGGTGTCGCTAACTGTTCAGGTAATCCATTTTTCAACATTTGTCCCGGTACTTCGTCCAGCAACTTTTGAATAAACTTGCCGATGGTTGCGAGGAACACTTCCGCTGAGCCTTCACCTTTACCGATTTTCTTCAGATAAGTTTCCCATTTGGCGGTCATTGATGGACTCGACAATAAATTCCCTTCAATGGCTTGACAAAGAATACGACCTTTTCCAGTAATCGAAACAATATTTTTGGTGACTGAAATGTATTCATGACGTTTGATTGTTTCAATGATCCCACTTCTCGTCGCTTCTGTCCCAAGCCCTTCAATTTCCTTTAAAATTTCAGTATCCCCTACATCTTCTACAAACTTCCCGCACGTTTTCATCATGGCAATCAGCTGTCCTTCGGTATACGGTTTTGGTGGCGTTGTCATGCTTTCTTTTATATCGACTTTGCTTTTAACTCGCTCCTGCTCACGTAGTTCTGGAAGAGACGGTTCTTCTTTCGTTTCTTTGGCGGAAGGAAATAGCTCTTTCCACCCTTTTTCAAGCTCTGTTTTTCCGGTAGTGAAAAACGCCAGTCCTTTAACATCTGTTGTCACCTTGGTTTCGGCATAGCGGTAATCTTTGTGAAACATTGCCAATGTCGTCCGCAATACTTCCTCATATAAGTTGCGCTGATCTGTTGCCAGTCCTGCTAATTTTCTAGCAGTCGGGATGGTTTTTGTTGGAATGATGGCGTAATGCTCTTGAACTTTGGAACTGTCTACAAATCGTTTTTTCGGCACTTTGGAAGCAATTGAGAATGGTGCTTCAATCAATTGCTGGTATTTTTCGACTTGTCCTGCCAAATAACTA
Source organism: Planococcus versutus (assembly GCF_001186155.3). Classification (NCBI taxonomy): domain Bacteria; kingdom Bacillati; phylum Bacillota; class Bacilli; order Caryophanales; family Caryophanaceae; genus Planococcus; species Planococcus versutus. The sequence goes on from NZ_CP016540.2 coordinate 2,887,137, forward strand.
AATTCGCCCGGTGTAATATGCTGGGTATCGGTTCTTGGATAGCTGACAAGCTTTTTTTCGTACAGTCCCTGCATAACAGACAAAACTTTAGCAGGACTGTATTTCCACTTCCGATTGGCCGCTGCTTGTAGCGTGGATAAGGAATGAAGCTGTGGCGGCGGTGTGCGTTTTTCTGTCGTCTTTACCTGCGTCACGACGCCTTCTTCTTTTGCAGTAACAGCATGTTTTGCTAATAGTTCTTCTGCTTCTTTTCGCTCCTTTGCCCTTAGTTTCACTTTTCCTTTGTAACGTCCTTTTTCCGCATCAAATAGACCTTCGATTTCATAAAAAGGCTCTGGGACAAATGCTTCTATTTCTTTTTCACGCTGATAAATCAGAAAAACAGTAGGCGTCTGAACACGTCCAATCGCAAAAACTTCGCGTATGCCTTTTTCTTGAAGCAATAAAGAGTACAAACGAGAGCCGTTCATGCCGACCAACCAATCGCTAATTTGACGCGCTTTCGCTTCTTGATACAGCAACAGGTCTTGCCGATTATCGCGCAGTTCTTGAAAACCTTTTCTAACTTCATCAGCTTCGAGTGAATTAATCCACAATCGTTGAATCTTTTTACCTTTAGCTCCCGTATGATAGTAGATACTATAAAATATATTGGATCCTTCCCGGTCAACGTCACAAGCATTGATGACCGTATCGGTTTGAAAAATCAATTTTTTTATAATGCCGAATTGCTGCGTCTTGCCTCTCGCTACTTGAAACTGGTAGGTGTCTGGCAAAATCGGCAGTGCAGCCAGTGACCATTTTCCCCATTTCGGATCATACGCCTTTGGTTCTTTTAATTCGACGAGGTGTCCGATGCCCCACGTGATATAGGCACCTTCTGGGAAAATCGTATCCGGTGTAACTTCAATAAAGCCGTCACGTTTCGTAGTTTTGAACGCTTCCGCGTAAGCCTTGGCTTGACTTGGTTTTTCAGCGACTATTACTGGTTTCATGCGTTTCTTCCTCTCCGTTCATTCTTAATCTTATTGTACTCTTTTAGCCAAAGATTCAAAGCAAAAAGACAATTTCCTATATATTGGGGTATAGTAGGTTCTAAGCGAAAACACATAGACAAAGGAGTCGTTCACGATGAATAATAAAACTGCTTTACTAGCAGGAGCCAGCGGACTGGTCGGCAATGAATTGCTCCATATCCTTTTAAACAGCTCACACTACAGCCAGGTAAGAATTTTGGTGCGCCATCCACTCGAACTAACACATGAAAAACTTGAACAGACCATTACCGATTTCGACAAACTGGATGACTATGCCGACTATTTTACTGTCGACGATGTTTATTGTTGTCTCGGTACGACAATCAAAAAAGCCGGATCACAAGAAGCCTTCAAAAAAGTCGATTATGACTATCCCTCAAAATGGCTGAATTGGCAGAGTCTCATCAAGTAAAAAATTTTTTAGTTATTACCGCATTAGGAGCCGACTCCAACTCAAAAGTTTTTTACAGTCGCACTAAAGGACAACTACAGCTGAATTTGAAGAAAACAGGCTTGACTGCCTTACATATATTCCAACCTTCTCTGTTGCTTGGAGAACGTCAAGAATTTCGTTTAGGTGAAAAAGCCGCTACTTTTCTAAGCCCTGTTATTAGCAAAGTACTAAAGGGTAAAATGAAAAAATACAAACCTGTTGAAGCAAAAGACGTAGCAGTCACTATGTATGAAGTAGCTCAAATTGAGAGGACTGGCAACTACACCTACCCATCCGATCGAATCGAAATCATAAGTGCACAAAGCACTGAAAAATAGAAATAGCGGACGCCTTTTCAACAGGCGTCCGCTTTTTTGTATTACAGAATATCTGACCAAATTTTAATGGCTGTACCTAAAATCAATAAAGCCAAAATCCATTGGAGATACTTCGTATTCATCTTTTGTCCGAGCTTAGCTCCAAGCGGTGCTGCGAGTATACTTGCCACAATCATCACAGCTGCCGGACCATATAGAATCTGATCTGTGACAATTTTACCGATCGTCGCACCAATCGACGACAAAAACGTAATGGCAAGCGATGTTGCAATGGTCATCCGTGTTGGAATTTTCAATACAATTAACATAATGGGCACTAAAATAAAAGCTCCTGCTGCCCCAACAATACCGGCAGCAATTCCCACAGCAAAAGCTAATCCTGCAGCTAGCCATTTGTTAAATGTCACTTGATCAAGCGGAATGTCATCGACGCCTTTTTTGGGCATAAACATCATTACGACAGCAATCGTTGCGAGTATAGCATAGACAATATTAATCGCTTGCTCTGATAGTAGAGTAGAGCCAAAGCCACCGATAAAACTACCGACGAGAATGGCACCACCCATATAAGCAATTAAGGTTTTATTCAAATAACCGCTTCCACGATACGCCCATACCCCAGCGATCGTCGCAAAGAATACCTGTATAGCGCTGATGCCCGATACTTCGTGAGCACTAAAAGCCGTATATCCTAACATTACTGGTATATAGAGTAACATGGGATACTTGATAATTGAGCCGCCGATTCCTACCATTCCAGAAATAAAAGAACCAACAAAGCCGATGATAAATATAATAACGATAAAATCTATGCTCATTTAAATCACCTTTCTAATAGGAAAAAGGGCATCGTAACGATACCCTTTGATCCAGCTCTTAGCCTTTCTTGATCCAGAATTTAAAGACGTCGCCTTCTACTTGAGATTCCATTAATTCGTGTCCACCTGACTTTGCCCATGCAGCTAAATCTGCTTGTGCACCTTTATCAGTAGCCAAAATTTCAAGAACTTCTCCGCTCTCCATATCTTTCATTTCTTTTCTTGTTTTTACGATTGGCATTGGGCATGCTAATCCTTTCGCGTCTAATACTTTAGTTGATTTCATCAGTATCTCTCCTTTAGGTTGTTTGTAATTTTTTTGTTTTTACTTAACGTACTGCGCAGCGATTTGGTCCAATTTCCATTTCACGCTGGATTTCTTCATCTGGTGTGATTTGACCCATATTTGTTTTGCGAATATCTTGATAGGCATTCGGTTGAGGAGGCAAGTTTTTTGTGACCATGTCACGGAATTCCTGCTCATCTGCAATATTAAGACCGTGGTTTTCTTTAAACAAGTCGCTCAACTTTTTAGCCACACTACCGTCTTCATTCAATTCATCAATAATCATGAAATGAGCTGGAAGAACGATTAGCTCATCTGCTAGTTCTTGATAACGTGAGTAAAGAGATTCTCTCAAATCCCCTACCCAGTCCTCAGCAAGACCTGCAAGATCTGGTCGCCCAATTGAATCGATAAACAAAATATCGCCAGTCATCAAATATTTTTTGTCTACAATAAACGAAGTAGAGCCGATTGTGTGACCTGGTGAGTAAAGAGCTTCAATTTCGAGTTGCGAGCTTCCAATTGCCACTTCTAGACCATTTTCTAAAGCCGCATAGTCAAACACGACTCCTTCTGCGTCTTTTGCTGGCAAGTAATACGTTGCGCCTGTTGCTTCTGCAATCGCTCGTCCCCCAGAAATATGATCAGCATGCAAATGCGTATCGAAAACATGCTTGATTGTTGCGCCTTTTTCTTGTGCGAATTCCAAGAAGGCAGTGGCCATACGAGTTGCATCAATTACAGCGGCTTCTCCTTCAGAAATAGCCATGTAAGAAAGACATCCCTTGCCTAGACGAACAAATTGATACAATTCGCCGCCGTTGCTCAAATCTCCGACTTTTACTGGTTCCAGGTGTTCACTCCAGGCTTTCATTCCACCTTCAAGATAAGCTGCAGAAACGCCTTCTTCTGACAGCATTTCCGCTACCATAACCGAAGATCCTTCTTTGGCACATACTACCAAGATATCTCTATCTGTTGGCAATTCTGAAACCACTTCTTCGACGCCGTCCAACAAATCAAAATAAGGGATATTCAAATACTGGATATTGCCACCTTCGATTTTCCAATCTGCAAAAGCATCGCCATTTCGTACATCTAAGATAAATAATGGCTGATTATTTACTACTTTTTTTGCTACTTCAATTGCTTTCATTGCTGTTACCGTCATGCGAAATTACCTCCAGGGGTATATTTTTAGTTAAAATTTTTAAACAGTTTTCCCTGTCCAGTCTCTCATGCCAGGTACTACGTTATATAGTCTATTAAAACCATTTTTAGTCATCATATCTCCTGCAATACCACTTCTTCTACCTGAATGGCAAATAATGTAGATAGCCTCTTCTTTTGTTAGTTCGTCCATTCGCGCTTCTACTTCTCCTAATGCGATATGAATTGCTCCGGGAATATGAGCTTCTTCGAATTCATCTTTTTCGCGAACATCCAAAATCGTTATCGTTTCATCGTTTTCAACTTTCCGAGTGAAATCTGCCAATGAAATTTCAGGTATTGTAATGGTTTCTTCAGGAGCTCCTGCACCATCTTTTCGGAGAAAATGACGTAACACATCACCTTCAATTTCAGTTCCGATGTACTGATGTCCAGAACTTTTTGCCCATGCTTGAAAATCAGCCGTTGAACCTTTATCTGTTGCTTGAATTTCAAGTACTTTACCTGAATTCATATTTTTCATCGTTTTTTTTGCTTTGACGATTGGCATCGGACATGCTAATCCTTTTGCATCTAATGTTAAATCTGTTTGTACCATTAATTTTCCTCCTTGAAAGTCTGCCAGTTCTTCAGCAGACGATTAGTTTGTTTCGCCGTTCCAATCCAACATTCCACCGTCCATGTTTGTAACGTTATAGCCTTGATCTTCAAGAAAACGAGTAGCTTGTCCACTACGTCCGCCAGATCGGCAAACCATGATGTATTCTGAAGATTTGTCTAGTTCATGCATACGGAATTCCAATAACCCCAACGGAATATGAATAGCGCTAGGAATTTTCCCTGCTGCAACTTCGTCTGTTTCGCGAACATCGATTAAGTGAATCGCTTGGTTACTTTCTACTATTTTTTGAACTTCTTCGGTTGTCATTGTTTTCATTATGAATTTCTCCTTTATTTGCGGTAACTGCTCATGCCGCCTTTAATATTTGTTATCGTAGTAAACCCATTTTTCTTCAATAATTGACTAGCTTTGCTGCTGCGCATTCCGCTTTGACAAATAACTAGTACTTCTTTTTCTTTTGATAGTTCAGTCATGCGCTTTGGCAACTCATTTAATGGGATGTTTTTAAAGCCTTTGATATGATTCCCTTTAAATTCTCCTGGAGTTCGCACGTCGATATACTGCTTATCTTTCTTGCCAAGCTGCATTTTCATTTCTTCTGTAGAAATCGTTTGAACTCCTTTAGTAGGTGTTGTGAATCGATAAACTAACCAAAGGACAGCTGCTCCAACTAAAAGCCATGTAATCCAGTCCATTTTTCATCTTCCCCTCATATTCAATTTGATTAGATGAATAAGTTAACGTTTCCGTCTTCTGCATCTCCGAGATAAGCTGCAACACCTGCGTATTCAATTCCATCGAGCAATTCTTCTTGTTGTAACCCCAGAAGATCCATTGTCATCGTACAGGCGATCATTTTCACGTCTTGCTCTGCTGCCATTTCAATTAGTTGTGGTAAAGATAATGCATTGTGCTTTTTCATAACTTGTTTAATCATCTTAGGTCCCATTCCACCAAACTGCATATTTGATAAACCGAGTTTATCTGCACCTCTTGGCATCATTTTACCGAACATGGCTTCTAAACGACCTTTTTTCAAAGCTGGTGGATTTTCTTTTCGTAATGCATTCAATCCCCAGAATGTGTGGAAAATTGTTACTTCGTGATCATATGCTGCAGCACCGTTAGCAATGATATAAGCTGCCATCGCCTTATCATAATCACCGCTGAATAATACGATCGTCGTTTTCTTTTGCTCTTGTGCCATTGTATTGCCTCCATTTTCAAATTACCCGTAGGGGTATATTTTTCTCCAAAAAAATAACGTTTTATAGTGATGCCGCACTCTCTTGATACCCTATAGGGTATATTAAGACAACTCTCTGTGAATGTCAAACAAAATTTTTATCTGCTTTTCACTAGTAAGTCAACAGCTTCTTTTACCATATTCTCTGTGCTTTCGCCTTTCTCTATGCTTTCACGTACGCACGTTTCAAGGTTATCGCTAACAATAACGCCGATAGCACGGTCTACTGCACTTCTTACTGCTGAAAGTTGCATAACGACATCTCTACACTCTCCGTCGTTTTCTACCATTCTAATAACGCCCCGGAGCTGACCTTCTATTCTTTTCAATCGGTTTTCAACAAGTTTGTCGTATTTCATATTATTGATGCCTCCTATTAATAAACGAAAGGATTCTTGCTTACATTCACAATATACCCCTAAGGGTATATTGTCAATAGATGAGCTTATAACAAAATTACGTTAACACTCGGGGATGAACCTTTATAAAAGCGTCTGACTTTTATGCAGACTGGTCGATGCACTTGATCAAACGTTCTTCAATATCCTCAGCAATCGATTTAATAGTTTGGTCTTCAACCATACCAATCAAAGCAGTAGGCTTCGGCATTCCAATTTTCACGCTATCACTTTCTTTATACACTACGATTTTACACGGTAAGAAATAGCCGATCATTAAGTTTTCCGATAACACACGGTTCGCTTCTTTTGGATTACAAACCTCTAGAATTCTATAAGGCGTATCGAAGTCTTCTCCTTTTTCTTGAAGTTTGGCAGTCAAATCGAAATTCCAAAGAACACCGAATTTCTCCGCCTTTAGATTTTCCTCTAAAGCTTCAACCGCTTCGTTTACTGTTTTTAATGTATCTACTGTGTAATTAAACATGTGTTAGTTCCTCCTTTTATTTTTAACTTTTAGCTCTATGAGTACCCTACCCGGTATAAATTCAACTAAACATTAGACTATCAGACTAAAAATAAAACGTGGGACTCCATCATCGCTTTTCCGTGTTATTCTTTGGGGAAGTAAACTTCGGATTTCACATAAAAATCGTCCTTTCTGTAATGATGGTATGGTAACTTTCATTTTACAGAAATGGACGTTTTTTATATCCTTTTTTAGATTCAGAATGGCTTATGGGAGTGGAGACGGCCTAGCTGGCTGAGGCCGTGCCCGCGGAAAACGTCCGTCGGAATGGAAATCAACTCTTTCTCATAAATGTAAAGAGGCTTATGAGGCATCCCTTTGCTGAATCTTAGTTTCCTTTTCTAATATCTGCTTGCAATTCAATTTCCACATTGCCTTTAATCGCACGTGTAATCATGCATGAACTTTCTGCTTTTTCTGCGAGTTTTTGTGCCAATGCTAAGTCCTTTTCAGAAGCATCTGCTGTTAAAACCACTTGTGGTTTGTGAACAATGCGCTTGTAAGTAGTTACGCCTTTTTCGACTTCTACAATTCCTTCTGATTCCATCGTTAGCGATTGTTTCTCTAATTTGCTGCGCTCCATCATGGCCGCTAACGTGATAATATAACAAGTAGCTGCTGCTCCTAACAACATTTCATCTGGGTTCGTGCCAACTCCCGGACCATCCATTTCGGATGGAATCGAAATTTGAGTTTTTAAATTCCCTGTTTCAATTTCTCCTATACCGTTGCGAAAGCCAGGCCAATCTGCTGTTAACTGAAAACTATGCAATGTCATTACTTTCTCTCCTCGACTAGTTATTTTTCTTCCATTCTGCCATGCGCGGCATGGCAGTTAACGCGCCTATTTTCGTTGCACAAAGCGCGCCCATTTGATTTCCGAAATTTGTACATTCGATCACTTCTTGTTTTGTCTCAGGCAATCCAAACAAATAGACATGACGAATGATTCCCGCCATGAAAGCATCTCCAGCTCCTGTCGTGTCTACAGCTTGTACCGGAATTTCTGGCACGTGATGAATTTGGTTTTGAAAACCTGCGTAAGTGCCGTTTTCACCATCTGTCACCAACACTAACGGAATAGCATAACGCGATAATCGCATCATTCCTTCTTCGAATGACTCGGTTTCCATTAGAAAAGCAAGTTCTTCTTTTGTCAGCTTACCAATATCTGCTGATGGTAGAAATTCACATACGGTTTGGCGGCAAAGCTCTTCATTTTCCCAGCGCAAAAGACGGATATTAACATCGTACGAACAAATAACATGATTGTTTTTTGCTAACTCGATTGCTTTTTGAGTAGTGGTTCTCGCCTTAGGGTGAAACAGTGTACCAGAACAAAAGTGAAAAATATTAGCATCTTCAAAAGATTGTGATTTAAGTTGTTCGTATGTCACTTGAAGATCTGGAGTTTCATTGACATACGATGCAAACACGCGATCAAAATCAGAAGTCAACTGTATATACACACCGCTAACTCGTTTTTTAGGAGTTATAATGGCATGACTTAAATTTACTCCTTCATTTAGCAGTTCATTTCGCACAAAAGTTGACGTTTCATCATCGCCTGTAATTGTGATAAATTCAGAAGGCACGCCTAAGCCACTGACACCAGTCGCTACATTTACTGTAGCTCCACCAAGGTGTCTATTAAAAGAAGTATTAGAGGTATTTGTAGCAATATAATCTACAAATACATCGCCATATGTGAGGACATGCTTTACTTTTTCCATGTGTGACCTCTTTCGTGTAAAAGATCTTTTTCATTGCTATACTACTAATTGGAAGGTTTTCAAACAATCATACAGAACTCTACTACGTAATTCACTTTATTTAGCTATTATTTCAGGCTACACCATTTTAAATCAAGTAAAAGGAGGAAGTTTTTTTTGGAACTTACTATTCGACAAGCTCAGTCCGCCGATGCTGAAAAAATTGCACCTCTCATTATTAATGCGATCGGTGACATTGCGAATCATATGACCGCTCAAAAAGAACCAGAAGCAGTACTTGAAAAGATAGAAGACATGATCCGTGGAGAAAATACACGTCATAGCTATCATTATACGCATGTAGCGACTTTAGATGGCGATATTGCTGGTACGTTAGTGCTTTATCATGGCAATCAAGCAGAAGCACTAGATCGTTATTTAATCGAGCAACTAAAAGAACAAGGACACGAACGAACCATTGAACCAGAAGCACGCATGGATGAATGGTATATTGACACCGTTTCTGTTGACCCTAGTTACCAAGGAAAAGGAATTGGTTCAAAGCTATTTGAGTATGCAGAAGCCATTGTATCGTCAAAAGGAGGCGGTAAGCTTTCTCTTAATGTTGATATCGATAAAGAAGGAGCTATAAGACTTTACAAACGTCTTGGCTATATCGTTTCTGAGCCATGGACAATTATCGGCGAACCATTTCATCATATGGTAAAAGTAGTTTCTTAATCTTCTTTTTATTTACTATAGAAGAAAGCTGCTCCAGAAAAATCTGGAACAGCTTTTTTTTAGTTTTTTATTTAGCCATCCATTCGGGTTTCCCAAAACCTTCAAAATCCTCATCAATCGTCTTTTCAAATGATTCCGACTCGACAATTTCTACTAAATCCTTGGCTAATTGACTATTTTCATTTTCTGCTTTGACTGCTACTACATTACGGTACTGATCGGGCATGTCTTCAAGCGCTAATGCGTCTAACAAATCCATTTCGGCTGCTAATGCGAAATTCCCAGGAACAGCAGATAAGTCAGAGCCGTCAACTGCACGTGGTAGTTGTCCAGCTTCGATAGGTTGGAATACAAGGTTTTTCTTATTTTTCACAACATCTCTTTCAGAAATTTTAAGTTCATCAACTTCGGGATCCACTTCTACTAAACCCTGATCTTCTAACATCTGCAAAGCGCGTGCAGCATTGACTGGGTCATTTGGAATTGCGATAGTTGCACCATCTTCTATGTCTTCTATTGTATCAAATGTCAATTTCACGAAGTGAGTTTTCCACAATTCGCGCAAAAAAAGGAATCGCCGCAACGGATAAAGAAACGCTGGCCGCAACTGGCCCGATTGTAGTTCCAGTAATAAGTTTTGTTAATGGAATAAGTGCTACTAATAAAATAATAAACGGAATCGAACGTAAAATGTTTACAACAAAGCCGACTACTGAATTCACTGGTCGATTTGCAAGAAACAAGCCGCGATCAGTAGTAAATAATAAAATTCCCAAAGGCAGTCCCACAACTAATGCAACAGATAGAGAAATGCCAATCATCGTTAAGGTTTGAAAAAAAGCTGTTTGTATTTCAGGCCATAACTCAATAATTCGTCCCCATTCAATTCCCATTCGACATCACCTCTACTATTGCTAATCTACTTTCCATATAGTTTATAGCATCTGTAACAGCGGATTTATTGCCTTTTAACTCCATAATGAAGATACCAAGTGGCTGCTCTTGAATATACTCGATTGCTCCGTGTAAAAAATTTCCTTTCACCTCAAAGTTCTGGAGCATATCAGAAATAACGCCTTCGCCAGCTACGCCGCCTTTAAACAGTACTTTTACTAAAGTGCCTGTAAATCCGCTCAAAATTTGAGTTGGTACATTGAACGAAACAACACTAGAAATAAATTCTTTTGTTAGTTTTTTTTGAGGAGCTGCGAAAATGTTATATACGTAACCTTCTTCAATCACAAGTCCACTTTGCATAATGGCCATGCGGTCGCAAATTTCTTTTACTACGTTCATTTCATGTGTGATTAAAACAATTGTGATATTCAATTGATGATTAATATCTTTTAATAACCGCAAAATAGACAAAGTCGTATTTGGGTCTAGTGCAGATGTTGCTTCATCGCATAACAATACAGCAGGATTATTAGCCAGTGCTCGCGCAATGCCTACACGTTGTTTTTGGCCACCACTTAGTTGCGCTGGGTAGACATTACGCTTATCTGCCAAACCAACCATTTCTAGCAATTCTTCTACACGCGTCTTAATGTCTTTGTTAGACGTCCCTGCTGCCCGTAACGCAAAAGCGATATTATCATACACCGTCTTTTGACTAATCAAATGAAAATGTTGAAAAATCATTCCAATTTTCAAACGTGCTTTTCGCAACTGCTCGCCGTTTAACTTGGTTAAGTCTTTTCCATCTACTTTGACACTTCCTGAGCTTGGCCGTTCGAGCAAGTTAATGCAACGGATTAACGAACTTTTTCCTGCTCCAGAGTAACCGACGATGCCAAAAATTTCTCCTTTCCCAATATCTAAAGAGATATTGTCAACTCCAGTGACCGTGCCATGTTTGGTTGTGTATGTTTTTGTCAATTTCTCTATCTGTATCATAGCTTCCTCCTAACAATAAAAAAATGCCTCTTTCATCAAGAAAGAGACATCGAAAATTTGAATTTCTCGACTTATCTTCCGGAATGTGCAAACATTCCGCAGGACTTGGCACCTTCCCTCAATGGGGGTTGCCGGACGTCATAGGGCCTACCCCTCGGTCTCTCTTGATAAGTTGATGCATATTAGATTGAATTTCATATTACATACATTCACTCAGGGTGTCAATCAAATTCTGAATTTTCCATATAATTTTTCGCGACGGTCCTCAAAAACCGGAATACGTTTGCGAACTTCTTCTACTTCTTCCAAATCAATTTCTACATAACCAATGCCTTCTTCTTTTTTCATGTCTAAACGAACTTCTCCCCATGGAGCTATAACTATTGTGCTGCCTCCAAATACGTTTTTGGGATCACTGCCAATGCGGTTTACACCAACGACAAAGCATTGGTTTTCAATCGCACGCGCTTGCAAAAGCGTACGCCAATGGTCAATTCTTGGTTCTGGCCATTCTGCTGATACAAAGATAAGTTTTGCACCGTTTAATGCTTGCGCACGAATCCATTCCGGAAAGCGAATGTCGTAGCAAATTACACCACCGTATACGACGTTTTCCAACTCAAATGTGCCAAGTGTGTCTCCTTCTTCTAAATGAATGTGTTCATCCATCAATCCAAACCGATGTGCTTTATCATATTCTGATACAAGCTCGCCGTTTTTATTGACAACATACATCGTATTGTAAAATCCTTTATTTTTTTCTGTTGATACAGATCCCCCAACAATGTTTACAGTGTTCTCTTTTGCAAAACTCTTCAGCATTTCCACTGTACGATTTGTGTTGTCAGCTAATGTACTGAGTTCTGTCAATGCGTAGCCAGTATTCCACATTTCAGGTAAAACAATCGTATCTGCACCATTCGCGGTTGCCTCTTTTAAATAAGCTAATACTTGCTGATAGTTCTTTTCTGGTTCTCCAAATACAATATCCATTTGAACACATGCAATCTTCATATTCTCTCCTCCAGTAGACAAGTTATCCTAAATTCTATAAGATTCGGAGTAGATGTGCAATTATTTCGAAAATAAGGAGAGTTATATGGAATTTTCTAACCGCTTACAAAATCTACCTACTCAATTCTTTGCCTCACTCGTTGCAAAAACGACCAAAGCTGTGCTTGAAGGACGCGATGTCATCAATCTTGGCCAAGGAAATCCAGATCAACCTACCCCTGATCATATTATTAAAGCATTGCAAACAGCCGTTACTGATCCGCAAACACACAAGTATTCTCCTTTTCGTGGCATATCAACTTTGCGACAAGCCGCCGCAGATTTTTACAAACGCGAGTATGACGTAGAAATCGATCCTGATTTAGAAGTAGCTATTATGTGTGGAACAAAAATCGGTCTTGTTGAATTGCCATTAGCATTATTAAATCCCGAAGATCTTTTGTTGTTACCAGATCCCGGCTATCCTGACTATTTATCAGGAGCGCCATTAGCAGGTATTGACTTTGAATTGATGAAATTACATCCACAACAAGGCTATTTACCAAACTATGACGAGTTATCGGAAGCCGTTCGCGCGCGTGCAAAATTAATGTACTTAAACTATCCTAATAACCCAACTGGCGCAGTAGCAAACAAAGAATTTTTTGATGAAACCGTAGCTTTTGCAAAAGAAAATGACCTAGCTATTGTTCATGACTTTGCTTACGGAGCAGTAGGCTTCGAAGGCAAAAAACCAGTTAGCTTCTTGCAATCTAAAGGAGCGAAAGAAGTCGGCATTGAAATGTATACTTTATCGAAAACGTACAATATGGCCGGTTGGCGGATTGGATTTGCGGTCGGACATTCCAAAATGATTGAAGCATTAAACTTAATCCAAGATCATTTGTTTGCTGGATTATTTCCTGCCGTTCAACTTGCTGCAGCGGAAGCTTTAACTGCAGATCAACAATGTGTGGATGATTTAGTAGACCTGTATGAAAAACGCAGAAATGTTCTTGTTACAGAATGTACACGTATCGGTTGGGAAATCACGGCGCCACTTGGTTCTTTCTTTGCTTGGCTGCCCATTCCAGGCGGATTCACAAGTGCTGAATTTGCTGATTTCCTGCTTGAAAAAGCTGATATTTCAGTTGCGGCTGGCAGTGGATTTGGAGACGGTGGAGAAGGCTTTGTCCGTGTTGGACTACTAGTTGACGAAAGTCGAATCGTTGAAGCAATCGATCGAATCGAAAAGCTCCATTTGTTTTAAAACGAAAAAAAGACAGCCTTTAAATGAGTGAAAGCTGTCTTTTTTTCATTATACGATTATGTTACTTTATTCGACCAGTCCGATATGATTGAATGGCGCAATTCGAATTTTCACTTCGCCTATAACCGTTTTTTCAGAAACAAATCCTAGAATTCTTGAATCTGTACTATTCGATCGATTATCACCCAACACGAAATAAGACGCAGCAGGAACTGTAAACTCTTCCATATCTTCAGTCAGTCGAAGCATTCCCATTTGCTTTGCAGTTTGATAATTTTTATCTAAATAAGGCTCAGCTTGGGCCTTGCCGTTTATATACAATTGATCATCTTGTATGGAAATGATATCTCCCGGAATGCCAATTACGCGTTTGATGAAATTGACACCATTTGGAGCAGTAAAGACAATCATATCGAAGTTTTCGATAGAATAGATTTTCGCTAACACGACTTTATCGTTTTCTTCAAATGTCGGCATCATCGATTCACCATGGACAGCTACTGGTTCAAAGAGAAAATGGCGCGATAACAAGACAATCATCACTGTCAATAAGATGACACGCATCCAAGATATCGATTCTTTCACCGGATCTTTATACACCTTGTTCCCTCCTACTCGTGCCTGTTTTCTTTTATTATAATACGCCTTCAGCTTTGTGCATACTGACACTTCTCAATCTACTACTCAGTCGCAAGTTAAAAGACTTTGAATACGTTTCAAAAGCTAGATGCATAAAGCTTATTACTACGTCTGAATCGTCAGACTTTTGAGCCTATCGCGATTATATGTTACACTCAATAAAAAATGTAGGTGATTAGAATGGTAGGAAGAAATGATCCATGCCCATGTGGCAGTGGCAAGAAATACAAAAAGTGTCACGGAAAACAAGAAACTGTGTCTATCAACGATTTGATTAATGAAGAACTTTTCAAAGTACGCCAACAGTTCTTCTCGGAAAACCCAAATCAGACTCATATTACTGAGTTCCGCGAACTTCAACAAGAATGGCAGCCGCATTTAATGAACTCAATGGCTGAAAACGATGCGCAAGCATTTGTTATTGAAAATTTCCTGTTTATGAAAAAGCCTGAACTGTGGGAAGAGTTTTTAGAAAAACAAATTGATTTGGCTCAACGTCCTTCAACAAAAGAAGTGCTTGGCGATTGGAACAATGTTAAAGTCTTCATTGGTCAATATGTTAAAGGTGATACAAAAACAGCTCAATTTACAGATGCATTGACTGGTGAAACGCTTGAAATGGCAGACCAGCCACCAACTGACATGGAAAATGGGCAAGGCTTATTAGCCATCCTATTACCTGACTCTCGTGTTGGAGAAAATGGTGTCCTTTTCCTTAACGGCTATTTAACAGTAGTAGGAGAGTTTAAGCCGTTCTTCGATCAGTTAACGGCTCAAATGGCTTCTGCTAATGCTGCGCAAGACGAAAGTTATCTTCGCGATAATTATTTAACAATTGTTGAACAAATTGTTAAGTACTCAACTGGCAGTGTAGAAGAAAGCATTTCGCTTTCTCCAGAACACGACTCCGTAATGGTTGAACTTGATAAGCATATTGAGCAAGCTAATTTTGATGAAGAAACGGTCGGCAATATTACTAGTATTTTAAACAGTTATCTTGTAAGCCAGCAACCAATTGTTCAAAAACCCGAGGCTCTTGTAGCAGGATATTGGAGATTCTTGCAAGACCACGAACTGATAAAAGGACCTATGTTGTCTGCAAAAGATTTAAGCGAAAAATTCGACGTTTCTTCGAGTACGATTTTAAAACGTTCAAAAGAATTTAGTGCTTATTTCGAAGAATTGCTAGCAAAAAAATAAGTGTTATTCAGCCTAATTGGCATCGATACAGCAAAAGAGTAGCCGCGGCTACTCTTTTTTTCTTCGGAAAGTAATGAGAATATACAGTAAAATCCCCGCTACTGCCAGAAATAAGTACAAGCGAATAAAGTAAATTTGAAGCCATAAAGCATCGGTTAAATGGAAAACAAAATTAACAAAAACTATAACAGACAGCAAGATGCCTAAGGTAAAAATCAGCAAACCTGCATAACGGATTCGTTTCAAAAAAGATTCCATTTAGATCACTCCCCGTTAAGACTAAGTGATATTTCTATTCCCTTTCTAAAAAATACCAATCGCTTCTTTTAGATTTTCTATTCAATTTGTGTTTGTTGATAACTCTGAAGGGAATCATAGAAAATACCAGGGCAGTGCCTTTATTTTGAACTTAAAGGGAAGTCTCTTTGTTCTCTCTTTCTTATACACAATAAAACGTCATCTTTGTGTGTTATGTGGATAAGATGTTTGAATTTTGTGGACATTATTGAGTAAGTAGAACATGTAAATACATTTATTAAAACCATAGACCAAGGAGGGCAAAAATGTTTGAAATTACACTCGATAGTTTTATTCGGATTGTAACAGTCGGTTTTCTTGCGTACGTTGGGTTGGTTATTTTCCTACGCATTTCTGGCAAACGAACATTAACGAAATTGAACGCTTTTGACTTTGTCGTAACCGTTGCACTTGGTTCAACATTGGCAACTGTTTTACTGAATAGCAGTGTCAGCTTATTAGAAGGAATGACCGCATTTGCCTTATTAATATTTTTGCAGTATGTAATCACTCTTCTATCTGTCCACTCTAGTCGGTTTAACGCTATCATCAAATCGGAACCGCGCTTACTATTTCTAGATGGACAATTTTTGAGAAGTGCTATGAAAAAAGAACGGATTAAAGAAATTGAAATCTTACAAGTGATACGCAATAGTGGATTTGGCTCTACAGAGAAAGTGAAAGCAGTTGTTCTAGAAACAGATGGAAGCTTGTCTGTCATAAGCAGTGAAACAGGAAACGCTTTGGAAAATGTGAACTCGAGCAGTGAAACTGTCTAGTTACCAATCGTCATAACAAAAGGTGCATGGGTTTCATCCCATGCACCTTTTGTTATTCTCTTGGCGTTTTTACACGCATTTTTCGGTGTTCACGTCTCGCAGGTGCTGTCTCGAAAAATAATTTTTCGCCGGCTGATTCAGGTCGTACAGGTGGTACAGGTGTCGGCTTGCCGTCGTCTCCCATTGCGACCATCGTCAAGAACGATTCAGTCGTTAATTTTTCTTCACCGGTTTGTAAGTTCTGTGATGTGACGCGCACATAGACTTCCATCGATGTACGGCCTGTGGATGTTACATTTGCTTCAAGTTCTAGTACATCTCCTACTTTAGCAGAAGACAAGAAATCCACAGAGTCAATTGACGCTGTTACAACAACTTGGCGACGTGCGTGCTTCATCGCTGTAATTCCTGCAATTTCATCGATATAAGCTAACACCTTGCCTCCAAAAATAGAGTTCATATGGTTTGTGTCTGGAGGAAGTACTAGTTTTGTTTGAATGGTTCTGGATTCTTTCATCGGTTTGGCTTCCATTATCATCAATCCTTTCTTTAGAGCTCTACTAAGAGATTTCCCACAAAAACAGCAGGCTTTCCTTTATACTATATTGAAATGAGGAGGATTCTTTATGTCAGAGTTATTGAATATTTTAAACACACCTGAATTCCAGTCAAAATCATCTTTAAAACAACAACTTCTATCGCTTGGTATTCGAGCTGGAGACAATTTAATGATTCACTCTTCACTTAAATCCATGGGCTGGATCGCTGGAGGCGCTCAAACGGTCGTTGAAGCCTTAATGGAAACCGTTACAGAAACAGGCACATTGGTGATGCCTGCACAGTCTACAGGCAACTCAGACCCTGTTTACTGGATGGAGCCACCTGTTCCTGAAAACTGGCATCAGCCGATTCGCGATGCTTTACCTGCTTATGACCCATACTTGAGCGAAATGCGCGGTATGGGGAAAATTGCAGAATGCTTTCATCGCCACCCACTGACTGTTCGAAGCCCTCATCCGTCACATTCATTTATGGCTTGGGGGAGTAAAGCAATACAGTGGATGAGCGAACAGCCATTAGAAGATTCTTTTGGTCGCAAGTCACCTCTTGCAAAAATGTTGCAAGCTAATGTAAAAATTCTATTGATTGGCGTCGGCTTTGATTCGTGTACCGCTCTTCATTATGCCGAGTTTGTTCAAGAATCTCGCAAGACTTCACCACAAGGTGCGGCTATGTTAATTGGCGGCAAACGTGTTTGGCAAACCTTCGATTGTGTAGAAATGGATGCTGAACGATTTCCAGAAATCGCAAAAGCGTTTCCTGGTGTTATTTCAGAAGGACAATGGGGTCAAGCTAAAACTCACCTTGTCGAAATGAAGCCTCTTGTCGACTTTGGCATCGATTGGGTCTGTCAACATGCTAAAGCATAACCATGCAAACAGCCAGTACTCTCTTTTGAGTAGCTGGCTATTTTATGAAATAATTTTAGCCAGCAGTCTTTCTAGCCGGTTGTTATCCTTATTGAACGAATCGACAAAAGCATTAATAATTTCCGCGGATTCAACTTCTTTTTCCCAATCTAACCGATAGCCTGCATTAAACACAAGCTGACGCGCAAATTCGCGAACACTGCGACCATTTCCTTCACGAAATGGATGCAGTGCATTCAATTCTGAAAGAAAGTAAGCTAAACGAACAATCAACTGACTGCTTGATAATCCCTTTAAATACGTTTCTAATTCCAGCTCGCGAAAAATTTTCACTAAATGGATTTCAATGTGCTTAGGATGCGCAAAAGATGACGAACCTTTAGAAATCATTTCTTTTCTCAATTCTCCAGCAAACGGATAAACATCTTGAAGAATATAACGATGAATAGCTAAAAATGAAGTTAATGTTAGCGGATCTGCTGGCTTTTGTAACTGAAGTTCCGAAAGACGAAGCAAAGAATAGACTTTCTCCAGCTCTTTTAACTTCTGGTCGTCTTCTACATCAAAAAAATTAATCAACACATCAGTGCCTGGATAACAATACATTGACGTATGTTGATACTTAGACATCAAACTTCCTTTTAACAGCCTGATGAAATTGTGCTTCTGTTTGTTCACCAGTCAATACGGATCGAACGAAATGTTCATCCTCACTTGTCACATCAAACCCTTCTGTAACCAAAGAATGGGAAGCTGAGAAAATTGCATGGTTTGCTTGTTCATTAGAAACTGGGTTTACTAGTTTCGCCAATGGGATAACCACCTTTCACATCGAAATTATACCATTTTACTCGTTCTTTTTCTATCGTAAACCCTTGATACGGATAGGTTTCCAAAGAATCACAACTTGTTACCTCCAACAAAAAAACCGGATGCACATACATCCGGTTCCAACTATATTTGTTGTTGTAATTCAGCACTTTCTTCTGACGTAAAGATTCGCGATCTTGTTAAAAACCGTTTTCCTTCCACGCCTTCTAATGAAAACATACCTCCGCGCCCCGGCACAACATCAATAATGAGTTGTGTATGACTCCAATAGTCAAATTGGTTTTTATGCATATAGAATTTGCTATCTTCGATTACTCCCATTAAGATGTCTTGATCTCCGATAAATAAATCACCTTCCGGATAACACATCGGTGAGCTGCCATCACAACAGCCTCCTGATTGATGGAACATAACCGGTCCGTGCTTTTTCTTCAACAATTCAATCAATTCAATAGCAGCATCTGTCGCTATTACGCGTTCGACCATTGCTATCCCCACTTTCTGGTGGTGCTTACTTATACTTTCTTGAAATCAGAAGAATCCTTGCTTGTCTTCACTGTAGCTAACTAACATATTTTTTGTTTGTTGGTAATGATTTAGCATCATCAAATGGTTTTCACGACCAAAGCCGGACATTTTATAGCCACCGAACGCTGCATGAGCTGGATATTGGTGATAACAGTTTGTCCATACGCGTCCTGCTTGAATACCTCGTCCAAAACGATATGCTGTATTCGTGTCGCGCGTCCAAATACCAGAACCTAGCCCATATAATGTATCATTAGCGATTTCAAGTGCTTCTTCTTTTGTTTTAAAAGTTGTTACAGAGACAACTGGTCCGAAGATCTCTTCTTGGAAAACACGCATTTTGTTATGACCAGCAAAGACAGTTGGCTGAATATAGAAGCCTTCAGATAGCTCGCCTTCTAAATGGTTGCGGTCGCCGCCTGCAAGAACTTCTGCGCCTTCTTGTTTACCGATATCCAAGTAAGATTGAATTTTTTCCATTTGTTCTGTAGAAGCTTGTGCTCCCATCATCGTTTCTGGGTCGAGTGGATTTCCAGTTTTGATTGCGGCTACGCGTTTTAATGCACGTTCCATAAACTCATCATAAATGTCTTCTTGAATCAGTACACGAGACGGGCATGTACAAACTTCACCTTGATTTAAAGCAAACATAACAAATCCTTCGATTGCCTTGTCAAGAAAAGCATCGTCTTTATCCATTACATCTTTAAAGAAAATGTTTGGTGATTTACCACCCAGTTCTAATGTTACCGGAATCAAGTTTTGTGATGCATATTGCATGATCATACGACCTGTCGTTGTTTCACCTGTAAATGCAATTTTGCTAATACGCGGGCTTGATGCAAGCGGCTTGCCTGTTTCAAGTCCAAAGCCGTTGACGATGTTCAAGACTCCTGGAGGTAAGATGTCCCCAATAAGTTCAGCTAGCACAAGAATACTTGCTGGCGTTTGTTCAGCTGGCTTTAATACAACGCAGTTACCTGCAGCAAGAGCCGGTGCTAGTTTCCATACAGCCATCAATATCGGGAAATTCCATGGAATAATTTGACCGACTACGCCAAGTGGCTCATGAAAATGATAAGCCACTGTATCGTCATCAATTTGGCTGAGTGATCCTTCTTGCGCACGAATAGCTCCAGCAAAATATCGGAAATGATCAATCGCAAGTGGTAAATCCGCATTTAAGGTTTCACGTACCGCTTTCCCGTTATCCCAAGTTTCAGCGACAGCTAACATTTCTAAGTTTTGTTCCATGCGATCCGCAATTTTTAATAATGCGTTTGCCCGTTCAGTAACGGATGTTTTGCCCCAAGCGTCTTTTGCCGCATGAGCCGCGTCAAGAGCCAATTCAACATCTTCAGCAGTTGAACGTGCAATTTCAGTAAATTTCTTACCAGTTACTGGCGAAACGTTTTCAAAATATTGTCCTTTAACTGGTGCTTTCCACTCGCCATTTATAAAGTTTTCATACTTTTCTTTAAATGTAACTTTTGAGCCTTCTGTATTCGGCATTGCATAGACCATTGCCATTTCTCCCCTTTACTCGTTATCCTGTTATGTACGCGCTTACATTCTTTCAATTTCTTTTACGCATCTATAACGGCTTCTCTTCTATATTGTCAAACTAATCTAAAAATTGCAACTCTAAAACATCTTTTTTTTATTCGTCTTGATACTTCATGTATAATGAAAGAAATACTAGGAAATACGAAATTGAGAGGAATTAATTATGCGAATCAATAAGTTTTTAAGCGAAACAGGTATTACTTCTCGGCGCGGAGCCGATAAGTTCATCGAAGCTGGACGTGTGAAGATTAACGGCAAATTAGCGGAGCTCGGCAGCAAAGTTGAATCAGAGGATGAAGTAAAAGTCGATGACAAAATCATCGAACAACCAAAACAGAACTACGTATACTTGGCATTAAATAAGCCCGTCGGCATTACTAGTACAACTGAACGCCATATTGAAGGAAATATCGTTGATTTTGTTAACCATGCCGAACGAATTTTCCACATTGGACGTCTTGATAAAGATTCGGAAGGGCTTATTCTTTTAACCAATGATGGCGATATTGTCAATGAAATTTTACGCGTCGAAAATGAACATGAAAAAGAATACATCATTAAAGTCGATATGCCCATTACCGAATCCTTTTTAGCTAAAATGGAAGAAGGCGTTGAAATACTTGGTACCAAGACCCTTCCAGCTAAAGCCCATAAATTATCTGCTTATACATTCAAGCTAACATTACGTCAAGGTTTAAATCGCCAAATCCGACGTATGTGTTCAGCGCTTGGTTATGAAGTTCAAGCTTTGCAAAGAGTTCGCATTATCAATATTCTCTTAGGAGATTTGCCTGTAGGTGAGTGGCGGGATTTAACCGATTCAGAGCGCAATGAACTATTTAACCAACTCGATTACATACCAAAACGTTGAGGAGGACATACTGATGTTAACCATGAAAAGCACACCAAACCATACAGGCGTCAAAATTAGTGGCGACTATTTTGATTTAGATGAGCTGAACTTAGCTCTTTACAAAGTAATCGGTCAGGAAGATCAATATTACGGTTATGAAGGATCGCGAATGCGGATCCTTGGCATTTCCTACGAACTTCGCCATGCTGCTCAAGGAGACCGCAATGTGGATTTTGTTTTTAATGGACTGCACGAACATACGATGAAGCAGCATGGATTGATCGCTCCCGATAAAAATATATACTTCTCCACAGAAGTACTATGGCCTGAATTACTATATGCAGTCACCGCTTTACAAGATTTCGTCAACATGTACCAAGAAGATAAAAAATTCACACTGTGGGATCTCCATTTACCCGTCATTTTACGCTTCCAGTCGTTAGTACTCGACTGCCTGCAAGGGCATATTCCAGTTGAAGAGTTCGAAGTCATTTTAAAAGCATTCAATCAGCTAGCATCTGTAAATGATTACGCCATCCAATACGTAGACTTATTAAATGTAAAATACATCGGCATGAACAAACAGCAGCGAGAACAAAGTCTCTCGTCTATCGCATTGAAAATAGCAATACAAGATCAGGACTATGCAACTTTCCGAAAACAGCTAATTAACGTTGCGTCTCCTCACAAAAAGCCCATACACGAAATCAACATACAAGCAGAATACCCAAAAAAAATTGAATGGTAACCAGAAAAGCGTAAGCGCCCATGTAGATTCGACGGGCATAAGACAGACCGACAAAGCGGTGCCCTTTACCGCACAGTCGGGTTGGCTTATGACCCTAGAATCTGGGCGCTGGAGCTAGACAACCAGAAAAGCGTAAGCGCCCATGTAGATTCGACGGGCATAAGACAGACCGACAAAGCGGTGCCCTTTACCGCACAGTCGGGTTGGCTTATGACCCTAGAATCTGGGCGCTGGAGCTAGACAACCAGAAAAGCGTAAGCGCCCATGTAGATTCGACGGGCATAAGACAGACCGACAAAGCGGTGCTCTTTACCGCACAGTCGGGTTGGCTTATGACCCTAGAATCTGGGCGCTGGAGCTAGACAACCAGAAAAGCGTAAGCGCCCATGTAGATTCGACGGGCATAAGACAGACCGACAAAGCGGTGCTCTTTACCGCACAGTCGGGTTGGCTTATGACCCTAGAATCTGGGCGCTGGAGCTAGACAACCAGAAAAGCGTAAGCGCCCGTGTAGATTCGACGGGCATAAGTTATCTATAAAACAAACTAAAAAAAGCTCACGCTAACGTTAGCGTGAGCTTTTCTTATATAGTTATTTGGAAATGTGTAAATCGCTTAGCAACATTTACTTCCCTAACATTTCGTCTACTTTATCTTGGTTGTTGTCGATCCATTCTTGTGCAACTTCTTCAGGATCTCCACCTTCTTCAATCTTAACGATCATTTCTTCCACATCATCAAGTGAAATGTTCCAGTTACTTAAGAATTCGTACGCTTCTGGCGCATTTTCTTTTAACTCTGTATTCGTTACTACTTCAACGGATGACGTCTCAAAGAATCCCTGTTCATTGGTTAATACTTTCAAATCGAATTTGTTGAACATTGTATGGGGTCTCCAGCCATAAAAAACAACCGGTTCTTCGTCAGCCATCATCTTTTGTGCTTGAGCGAGCATGCCGCCTTCTGAAGAATTTATTTGTTCCATATCAAATTCATAAGCTTTAAGTATTTCATCACTTTCAATCGAAGCGCCTGCACCAGATTCAATTCCGTAAAATTCATTGCCAAATTCATCTTCACGGCCTTTTAAATCTTCAAGAGAATTGACATCTTCCATATACGTTGGAACCGTCCAGCCTGTATCTGCTTCTGGATAGCTGACAGCAGTGAGATCCAAGTTGTCTTCGTACTTGTTAATGTAGTTATCGTGCATCGGCAACCAAGCATCCATAAACACATCAAGATCTCCACGAGACAATCCAGTATAAACACTTCCCGCATCTGCACTTGTTTCAACTACCTCGTAGCCCATATCTTTTAAGATTAAGCCAGCGATTTTTGTTGGTGGTACAGTACTCGTCCATGGTGTTACACCAAAAGTAATGGTTTCTTGCTCAGCACCTGATGCTTCTCCTGTCTCTTCATTATCAGAACCACAAGCTGCTAAAACGGCAACTATTAATGCAATCATTGTTACAAATAAAATCTTTTTCATCATTCATTTCCCCTTTATTTTTTATTTTTACGAGCCAACCCTTGGGTGATTCGATCCATCACGATTGCTAAAACAACAATTCCTAAACCACCTGTTAGACCCAGACCTACGTTAACGGTAGAGATTCCTTCAAGAACTACTGAACCAAGCCCTGGAGCTCCAATCATTGAGGCGATAACTGCCATTGATAAGGCGAGCATCATCGTCTGATTAATTCCTGCCATAATAGAAGGCATTGCTAAAGGCAACTGTACTTTGTAGAGGAGCTGCCATTTTGTTGAGCCGAAAGCTTTCGATGCTTCTACAACATCTTCTGGAACCTGCTGAATGCCGAGCGTCGTCATACGAACAGCTGGTGGTGTCGCAAATACGAAAGTGGCAATAACAGCCGGAACATTTCCGAGCCCAAATAACAGAATAGCTGGTATCAAATATACGAAACTTGGCAAAGTCTGCATAAAGTCCAAAATCGGTCGAACAATACTGGCCATCGTTTTATTGGTTGCAGCTACTATTCCGAGTGGAATACCGATAATTATTGATATTAATGTAGAAACAATAACGATCGCTACCGTCTGCATAGCTGCTTCCCATAAACCGACAGATCCTAGATAAAAGCTACCTATCAATGCGAATAACGCCAGTCCTTTACCAGAGAACTTCCATGCAACTAATACAAGAATCAGCACAAGCAACTCAGGAGGAGTTGCAATTAGCAAATCGGTTACACCATCGACAAAAGTTCGTAGGCTATCGCTTATGCTGTCAAAAAAGTCACCCGTCACTGGCAAGAGCCAATCATTTACAAATCGATTTGTCCATTCCTCAAGAGGTAATGTGAAATAGTTCATGATGTAGTCACCTCTCCTTTGCCTAATACTAAGCCGGAAAGGATAGAAACTCGTGACACGATTCCAAGTAATTTTCCGTTATCAATTACTGCCAGTGGGTATTTCGCTTCGACAGCCACACCAAAGAGGTCATTTAAAGGAGTTTCTGGAGAAATTTCATGAATATCTTCAATCAATACACTTTCAATTGTTGCACTTTTCTTATAAGCATCAATTGCATTGTCAATGGTTAACAATCCTTTAAAATTATTTTCTTTGTCTACTACAAAAATACTTGAAGCTCCAACTTCTTCCATTTTCCGAACAGCTGCTAACGCACCACTTTTATCAATGATATGAACATCTGGTTTTTTCATAACATGAGAAGCCATTAGCACTTTCGAACGATCAACGTCTTTAACAAAATTTGAAACATATTCATTTGCAGGATTTTCTAAAATTTCATCAGCTGTCCCTACTTGAACAATTTCACCATTCTTCATAATGGCAATACGATCTCCTAATTTCAATGCTTCATCTAAATCATGCGTAATAAACAATACCGTTTTCCCTAATCTGTTTTGCAATTTCAATAATTCATCTTGCATTTCTTTACGGATCAGTGGATCAAGTGCGCTAAATGCTTCGTCCATTAGAAGAATATCTGAATCATTGGCAAGTGCTCGTGCCAATCCAACACGTTGCTGCATGCCACCACTCAATTCTTTCGGGTAACTTTGTTCATAGCCTTGTAAACCAACGTCTTCGATAGATTGCTGTGCACGTTTATGACGCTCGTCTTTTTTGACTCCTTGAATTTCAAGACCATAAGCAATATTTTCTAAAACTGTACGATGTGGAAACAATCCGAATTGTTGAAATACCATCCCTAGCTTTTTTCGTCTTGTTTCAGTCAATTCTTTTTTTCCCATTTCAATAATATTTTCGCCATCTATTAACACTTCACCTGAAGTCGGCTCAATCAACCGATTTACTAGCCGTATTAATGTGGATTTACCACTTCCTGATAACCCCATAATGACAAAAAACTCGCCTGCTTCTACTGAAAATGAAGCTTGGTTGACGCCAACAGTCATTCCAGTTTCTGCTAAAATGTCTTCTTTCTGTTCACCATTCATGAGTCTCTTCAATCCTTGTTGTGGATGAGAGCCAAAAATCTTCGTTAGGTTATTCACTTGAATCTTTTTCATCGACATGCTCCTCATTGTTTTTACTACGACTAATTATCGAAAACCAATTTTTCTACCTGCTTGTTTTGGCAGCGGATGATTTTTTTGTTCCGCTCTTAACTTTTCTATTGTTGCAGCTACGATTTCCGGAAACGGTGCAGGTTTACCTTGTGTAGAATCCATTCCCATCCACATCTGTTCACTTGTGGCAACCAGCTCGTCAGCTGCATTGGTCATCGAAAGAAAGGTATGCAATCTTTTTGCATCACTATCCAATAATTCCACTTTAATCGCTAAGCTATCTTGTTCATGAACTTCTTTCAAATAACATAGATGTGTTTCAAGTGTAAAAATAGTGTAGCTTTGCTTTAACCGTACAGTTTCAGTCAATCCTATAAAATCGATAAAATGATCTGTTGCTTGACTGAACGCTTTTGCATAGGCTGCATCGTTCATATGACCATTGTAATCAACCCAGTCACTTGGAACGTTTTTTTCATATAGAAAAGTGGAATTCGTCACGTTTCCCACTCCTTTCAACAGTCTATTTTTCGACTAGTATGTTATCGGTTGCTGTAGTTTCTGGCCAATAGGACTTAACTAGACTCAGTAATTCAACCAAAAATTCGTTGCGTTTGTTTTCTAAATCAGCAATTGTTGTGTCGCCTGCATGACTTTCACAGCCTGTTATTACTTTTTCTTTTAGCTCATCTGTTAATTCAGGTGCTTCGAGCTTAGTCCAAGGCAATTTTAATGCTGGACCGAATTGTTCAAGCATATGACGCATTCCTTTTTCACCGCCTGCAAGATGAAAAGTTAAAAACGGTCCCATTTGAGCCCAGCGAAGACCTGCTCCATAAATAATGGCAGCATCTACTTCTTCTGTAGTAGCAACTCCATCATTTACTAAGTGCAAAGCTTCGCGCCATAATGCCTCCATTAATCGATCAGCCAAATGACCTTCGATTTCTTTTTGAATCACTAAAGGCTTCATTCCAATACTTGCATAAAAGCTTTTGGCGCGGTCTATCGTATGTGTATCAGTCTTTTGGCCTGCTACTAATTCCACCAGCGGCAGTATATAAACGGGATTGAAAGGATGAGCTACGATTAAGCGTTCAGGATGCTTTAATCCTTCTTGTAAGACACTTGGCATGATACCCGATGTACTCGAACCGATAATAGCATCTTCTTTGGCATATGCATCGATGCTTGCCAATACGGATTTTTTCAATTCTTCTCGCTCAGGTACATTTTCTTGGATTAAATCAGCTTCACAAACCGCTTGTTCAATAGTCGGCATAAATGTAAGGCGGTTTTGATCCGCTCCTTCTGCTAATCCGATTTTCACTAATGAAGGCCATGCTTGATCTAATGCTTTTTGCGTCCGCTGTTGTGCACCTTCAGCAGGATCAAATGCGATTACATCGAAACCTTGTGCTAAAAAACGAGCAATCCAGCCATTACCGATTACACCTGTTCCAATCACTGCAATTTTTTTAAACTCAGACAGTCTATTTCCCATTATTCTCCACCTCCATAAGGATTTCTTAACTTAAAGTGGATGCGTGCTTCTTCAGGTGTCATCACTTCTATATTTGTTGCATGCAATTTTGTCACAGCTTGATCAACAAGTTGCTCATTGCGTGCAAAAATTCCTTTTCCTAAGTAGAGATTGTCTTCAAGTCCCACGCGAACATTTCCGCCATGCTCTGCAGCCATTTCCAAAATCGGCATTTGCATGCGTCCAATACCAAAAGCTGACCAATGAGCGTTGTCTGGAAGACGATTTTTCATGTACAGCATCGTTTCTTCATCGGCTTCTGCTCCCCACGGAATACCAAGACAGAATTGGAACATCGGATCTCCATCAACTAGACCTTCTGCGATTAATTGCTTAGCGAACCGAAGATGTCCCGTATCGAAACACTCAAGTTCTGGCTTGACGCCGCTTTGTTGTATAAGCCTTGCTTGTTCACGCAGCCAATCAGTAGGGCTCATGTAAACCATATCGCCAAAGTTGACACTGCCGCAATCTAACGTACACATTTCTGGAAGCAAACTGCCTACTGGCTCGTGTCGTTCTTCAGGCGTTTGCATATCCGTACCTTCTGCGCCTATTGAAGGGTTTGACAGATTAGGGATAAAGTCTCCACCACCACCAGACGTAATATTAATAATTACATCTGTTTTGGATTCACGAATGCGTTCAATAATTTCTTGGTAATGATCTAGATTATGGCTAATGCCACCTGTTTTAGGATCACGTGCATGAACATGTGCAACTGTCGCACCTGCTTTTGCAGATTCAATTGCTGACTCTGCTATTTCTTTTGGAGTTATGGGGACATATTGATTTTTCCCAGTGGTATCTCCAGCTCCTGTTACTGCTGCTGTTAATAATACTTTTCGTGTCATACAATCTCTCCCGCTATTTTTAGGCATCATTTAAATACAATTCACTTTTTATCTTAAAATAAAAATTCATTATTTTTTTATATTTTAAACTGTACCATCCGGACGGTAATGTTTCAAGGCGACTTCTGTACAGATGAGCTACATTTTCGACAACTAACACTTCAATCCTAGTCATCCCATAGCCTTAGCGCATTGATCAAAAAAAAAAAAAAAATCACGTCATTTCGTTAAATGACATGATTTCCGCTTTATTCATCTATCCAGTTTTTCAATTTCAAATAAACTTCTTCTTTTCGCTCTTCGCTTAAATGGTGAATATCAAAAAGCTCAGATAACCAAATGCCATCTGTCGCTAAACGAATGATAGTCGCTTTTACCGGGTCTATACCATCGTTCTCAATTTCAGTTTGCCATTCGTTATAGAGATCTCGTATTGGGTCTAACAAATCAGAATTCACTGCTTTAGCAGCTAATAACCCTGCATGCATCTCTTTGTTAGGATACGTATTGTTAAAGGTTACGTCAGTGTACGATCGAATCCACTGTCCTCTTTCTTTTGATGATTCAGCTACCGAAGTAGCAATTTTAACACGATAGTTTTCAGCTAAGTGATCTACCATTCCTTTGACCAAAGCTTCTTTTGAAGGAAAATGGTAAAGCAACCCGCCTTTGCTAACTCCAGCTTCAATAGCCGTTGCTTCTAAGGTCAAATTAAAAATACCTCGTTCACTGACTATTTTTGATGCTGCATGAAGGATTTCAACTTTTCTGGTAGCTCTGGCCATATATATATCTCCTTTTCAAAACAAATGTAATTTTTACTATACTACCTGGACGGTTTTTTTTCAAATCCACTTTTAATGTTAGAGAACTTTTGAAAAAGGTTTATTTAAATGACAAGTGCCTAACTTAAAAGAAGTGTGATTATATAGGACGATTTTTTCTACTGGCTCCTTGTGGAGAAGAGGTGGAAAACGCCGAGTTTGTGACCGTTAAAAACTAGTAGATGATATTTACGAAAGCAATGTCGAAGAAGATATGCCAACGATTTCTGCTTCTATTATTTAAAATCAGGATAGCTGTCATATAAAAAAGCCGTTCTTTGTAGAATGGCTTTTTTATCATTTGCTGCTATTCCAGTTCAGAAATTTCGTTGATGGCCAAGTCACTTAGAGAAACGATGCCAATTATTCGTTTATTCACCACAATAGGCAGTCTATGGATCTTATGATTAGTCATTAACTCAATTGCTTTTTCTACTGTTAAATTCTCAGTTCCAGTAATGACTCTATCGGATAAGATTTCTGATATTGGGGCATCACTCGGAAGCTGTTCTGCAATACCTCGAACTACGATGTCTCGGTCTGTGACGATTCCAACTAGCTGTCCGTCTTCGCAGATTGGAATAGATCCTACATTGATTTCTCTCATTTTCGAGGCAACTTCTTGGAGCGTCGATTCGGGTTTACACATTTCAACATCAGTCGTCATAATTTCTTCGATTTTCATCTATATGCCTCCTCTAGTTAGTCGTTTTACTATACATTAACCGTTTTACCCAATAGCAAACGTCAAATAGAAAAAGAAAAAGGAATCGGTTGAATTCACCGATTCCTTTTTGAGGCAATTAGTATTTTTAACTCATTACAAGATTACTCAACTAATTGAATAAATTGTTTTGTTCTTTCATTTTGTGGGTTTTCAAAGAAAGTTTTTGGATCGGCTGACTCAATAATTGTTCCTTCGTCAATCATAATGATGCGATCTGCCACTTCTTTTGCAAACTTCATCTCATGTGTAACCACAACCATGGTCATTCCTTCTTCAGCTAGTTGTTTCATAACTTGAAGCACTTCTCCTACCAGTTCTGGATCAAGTGCTGAGGTTGGCTCATCAAACAGCATAACTTTTGGCTCCATAGCAAGCGAGCGTGCTATGGCAACACGTTGTTTTTGTCCGCCTGAAAGCTTGTTTGGATAAACATCTGCCTTATCTTCCAAACCTACTTTTTTCAGCAATTCCATGCCTAATATCCTAGCCTGCTCTTTCTTCATTTTCTTAACAGTAACAGGTGCTTCGATGATATTTTCAAGCACTGTTTTATGAGGAAATAAATTGAAATGCTGGAATACCATTCCGACTTCAGCGCGAATTTTTGTTAAATTGTCTTTTTTTGCATTTACTACATGACCATCAATCGTGATTTTCCCGTCATTAATCATTTCAAGAAAGTTAAAACACCTGAGAAGCGTACTTTTCCCAGAGCCACTAACTCCAACCAATACAACAACTTCTTGTGGGTTAACATGCAAGTCTACGCCTTTTAGTACCTCGAGATCACCAAAGGATTTATGAATGTTTTCTCCAATAATCATGTTAGTCCCTCCTTAGGCTTTATCGACATCGAGTTTATTTTCATACAAGCGCAATAAGAATGTGAAAATCATTACAAGTACTAAATAGTAAAGTGCAACGACCATAAAGGATTCGAATGGCTGATATGATTGCGCAGCTTCTCGATTTCCGAGTGAGAAGATTTCCGCGACCCCGATAATATAAACAAGTGATGAATCTTTTAATGTAATAATAAATTGGTTACCCAGTGGTGGAATCGAGCGACGGAGCGCCTGTGGAAAGACGATACGGCTCATGGTTTGCTTGCGATTCATTCCGAGCGACATACTGGCTTCTCGTTGCCCAGGATCAATTCCTTGAATTGATCCACGGAAAATTTCCGCAATGTAAGCACCATTATGAACGCCGAGTGCGATAGCCCCTGCCCAGAAATTCGACATGGTATAAATTTCTACGATCCCAAAGTATAAAAACATAATTTGTACAATCAATGGTGTCCCTCGAATGATTGTGATATAAACGTTTGCAATAGCTTGTAGAATTTTTGAACCTGAAATTTTCATCAATGCAATGATAAGACCAATAACGGTACCTAAAATAACACCAATCGCTGTCAATTGAAGTGTAACGACAGTGGCTTCTAAAAACCCAGGGTATGTTCGCATAAATACATCATAAACGGTTACCAATATCTCTGGCATAAACGCCACTCCTCCTCATCTCAGCTCATTTATTTGAGAATTTCAATTCCTTCAAGATCTACATCGAGGAGGTTTCGTCCAAACCACTTCTGAGAAATTTCGTCATATGTGCCATCTTCAATGATGGCAGCTAATGCTTCGTTAACTGCTTTAAGCAACTCTTTATCTTCTGGTCTTACTGCAACTGCTGCTTGCTCGATCCATAAAGGTTCGCCAATCATTTCGATTTCTAAACCAGCATTTTGCGCTTCAAATCCTACCACATCCGCTGTAATAACAGCATCTAAACGACCTTCTATTGTTAAATCTTGCAATGCCACAACATCACTGCTGTAGTATTGAATGTTTTCATCATCTGTATATTGTTGAGCAGCTGTATCATACGTACTTTGTCCAACTACCCCGATTGTTGCACCTTCAAGGTCAGCTTCTGAAGTAATCTCTGTATTTCCTTCACGAACAAAAATGACACCGCCCGAGTAGTAATAAGGATCAGAAAATGCGACTTGTTTAGCTCGCTCTTCTGTAATTGCCATAGATCCGATGACTGCATCAAAACGATTTGTTGTTAACCCTTGAATGATCGTTTCAAACGGCGTAGTCACTGGATTAGGCTCTAAGCCCATTTCTTTAGAAATCGCGTTTCCGATATCAATGTCAAAGCCTGTCAAATTGCCGCCTTCTTCATAGTTAAACGGCTTGTAAAGTCCACTTGAAGCAGTTGTGAATTTGCCATCTTCTAGTAGCTTTAACTCACTTCCCTCACCGTCTGTGCTTGATCCTTCTTCCGAACTGGTTGAGTCATCTCCTCCACAAGCTGCCAATAGCATTCCTGCAGAAAAAATTACACTTAAAAATGATAATTTCTTTTTCATTTTGCTCTCCCCTTTTCGTTTATAATTGACCAAACCGCCAAGGCGTTTCGGGAATTCCCAGTAAATCGAGTGCTGTTAAATAAAAAGATTCCGGTCTTTATAGACCGCTTCTACTTTTGCTAAGTTTTCATTTACTTGTGCATGTTGCTTAACATAAACAAATCGCATAATCGAAGTCAAAAGTGCATGGACAGAAGTATAGGAATCAATGTTCAAATTTGAGTTCACAGATACTGTCAACTCATAATCTGCATAAACAAGAGCTGGAGACTCTTCAGAATCAGTTAAGACAATGACCTCAGCCCCTTGTGCTTTTACACTTTTTAGCGTATCAAGAGCCGCTCTGGTATAACGCGGAAAAACAAAAGCAACGACCAAATCTCCTCTTTCTATTTTAGAAAGCTGCGTGTAATATTCTCCAGTTGAAGGATACATCGTTTCGGTATGACCTAGTACAAGATTTAACCAATTGGCGAACCAGTGAGCGATGCCATAATCAAAGAAATTGCCGGTGACATAAATCTGATCTGCTTGACTAATTTTATCGACTACTTGAAGAAGTTTTTCTTCACTTATTGTTTTTTTTAGCTTAGCGATACTCAAAATATCTGCATCCAACAAATTTTCTAAAAAAGATTGATCAGCAACAGGCTCTGAAATTTTCTGTTCTGCTTTTTCCAAACGTTCTTCTGCTAGCTTTCGCTGCAAGACTTGTTGAAATTCCGCATATCCTTTGTACCCCAGTTTTTGTGTCCACCGAATAACTGTCGATTCACTCACACGAACGCGCCTCCCCACTTCAAGAGCAGAAGAAAACGCTAAAAAAATAGGTTCTTTAAAAAATAAATCACCAATTTTTTTCTGACCTGCACTAAATTCTCGATAAGAACTCGATACACTTCGCAGTAAATCCTGCATATTTAACGCCTCCACTTGAAGAACACACCCATTTACTCTTTTTAGTATACTATTATGCAGGAAACCCTGCAATAGTTTACAGAAAATTCAATAACAATTATTTACTCAAATAACTTCTCAAATTATGCGAATTCCCGTCACTAAGGCTTTTGTAGAAAATAGTAATAAGATAAAAAAAAGAGTATTTTTTAGAAATTGCAGATAACATTATTACTTCGAGTGGATTCTTGAATGCTTTTGTGAACTTTTTAATGCACATAAAATCTTATACTTCTTTTTTAACTTAAACAGTAAATCAATCTTAATGATATGGTCTACTTGTTTTCATATTTCTGTCCGACTCCTGTATAATCTTTGTATAAGCATTTTATTAGGAGGCTGTTATTGTGTGGGAAAATCGGATATTTAAGCTTTTTATTTTCTGGTATGTATGTGGCATTATATTACTAGGCTTTGATCTATTACCGTCTTGGCTAGAATGGGCAAATGCATTCTTTTTAATTTTAGCGGGTACGCTCAGCTTTTTGTATTTTCTTAAACGCTTTGGTGCGATCAGTGGCTCTATATTAGGTATTTTCATCTTCTTCTCCACTTTTATTGTGGAGTGGGCGGGTGCAGATAGTGATTTTCTTTTTGGTTCTTATGATTACACGGAGCGTTTTGCGCCGAATATATTTGGTGTCCCCATTGCTATTGGTTTTGCGTGGGTAATGGTCATGGCTACTACACATGTAGTGGCGCGCTGGATTGTTCCAAATGGTGGTTTTCTATATGCTTTGATTGGCGGAATCGGTGCTGTGATTATTGATTTGATTATTGATCCAGTAGCCTACCAAATTAAACAGTATTGGATATGGGAAGATACTGGTCTTTATTACGATATTCCGTGGACCAATTTTTTTGGATGGTTTGTAGTAGCATTTATTCTCCATATCGCTATTGATTTAACAATGAAAAAGAAATCAATGGTCATTACTGCAGAACAACCTGAGAAACGAATGCTTCTATTGTATGTATTAATGATTGCAATGTTTATCATGCTTGGGTTGATCGGTGGATTATTCTTAGCGGCTGCCTTAACTTCCGGCCTGACTGCTTTAATCACTCTTATCGCATGGAAGAGGCGACCTGTATGATCAAAGCCAAAAAATCAGCTTTGTTTGAAACGGGTTTTAATTTGTATTTGACACCGCTCATT
This sequence comes from Planococcus versutus, assembly GCF_001186155.3. NCBI lineage: Bacteria > Bacillati > Bacillota > Bacilli > Caryophanales > Caryophanaceae > Planococcus > Planococcus versutus. The sequence goes on from NZ_CP016540.2 coordinate 2,921,477, forward strand.
CGCTTTTCTTTTTCTCGCCTACTTGGTGAAGATGTAAAAGAAATACCCAAAAAGCCTGTAATGTTTATTGCTAACCATAGTTCTTGGTGGGATGGCTTAGTTTTTTTCTATTTAAATCGTACGATTTGGCGTCATGATATTCATATGATGATGCACGAAAAAGGATTGAAAAAACATTCTTATTTTCGCTTTCTTGGTGCTTTTTCTGTTAATCGTCAAAAACCAAAAGACATTGTACTTTCGTTGCAATACGCTGAGACCTTATTAAGACAAGGCAAATCTGTTGTTCTTTTTCCTCAAGGAGATGAATTTCATCTTGAAACACGACCACTTTCTTTTCTAGCAGGAGCTGCTTATTTAATGGAAAAGTGTCCCGATGTGCCGATAGTTCCACTAAGTTTTTACTATTCTTTCGGACATCAGCAAAAACCCGAACTTTGGATCCGTCAGCACGACGCCATTTCGACGGATAGAATTGCACATTTAACACGAAAAGAAAAAACTGTTTTTTTAGAAGAGCTTTCTACTAAACAACTTGACTCATTAAAAAAAGCTGTGATTAACGAAGACAGTTTAGCGTTTCAGTCACTTGGAAAAAGGAGAACTTGACAATGGCTATTTATATTGGAATCCATTTGTTTTTTTTAGGTTGGATTATCATCAATCGTCTGTTTCTTCCTTGTTTGCCTAAACAGCCCGAACTAAAAGAAGAACCTCTCGTCTCTGTCTTGGTTCCCATGAGAAACGAAGAACGAAACGTGGAAACATTAATAAAATCGTTAAAAAATGCTACTTATCGTCATACCGAATTTATCATTTTGAATGATCAATCAACAGATGGCACTCAACAAGCGCTTGAACAAGCAATTGCAAAAGATCAACGTTTCAACATCATCATGGGAACAGAACTGCCTAAAGGCTGGGTTGGAAAAGTACATGCTTGTCATCAATTACAGCAAGTTGCTTCAGGAGACTTCCTATTATTTGTGGACGCTGATGTTCGTTTCCGACCAAAAGCAATCGAGCAATCACTTTCACTGCTTCAGCAAAAACGTGCACAACTGCTAACAGGATTTCCTGCTTTTGACGTGTCACCTTTTCTCAGCAAACTACTTGTCCCTATGCTTCATTTTGTCATTCTGTTTCATTTGCCACTTTTTTTGGCTAATTACACAAAATTCAAAGCAGCTACGGCGGCTAACGGGATGTGGATGTTGTTCGAAGCAACGAGTTACCGAAAAATGGGTGGACACGCCATTGTCTACAACTCATTGGTAGAAGATGTTCATATTGCTCGAAAAGTAAAAGAACATGGCTTTAAAGTGATTTTGGCAAATATCACAAGCTCGGTAAAATGCCGAATGTACGATACCAATGCCGAAGTATGGGAAGGTTTTTTGAAAAATAGTTACGCCGGTATCGGTCGCTCACCTTTCATGGCAATCGTGCTAATCGTTTTTTACACAATCTTCTACATCCTTCCACCTTTTTTAGCTATCTACGGGGTATTCACCGGAATGTATAGTTGGTTACTCCCATATGCATTAACAATTGCTCAGCGCTGGTATATTGACATGGTTACCAATCAACGTTGGTATTTATCAGTTCTCGTTCCGTTACAAGCTTTTGCAATGCTTGCGGTACTAATTCAATCCATGCGCAAGTCTTATAAAAAACAAGCTTATTCATGGAAAGGAAGACATTATTCATGAAAAAAATTGTTATTGTGGGCGGTGGACTGGGTGGACTTGCTTCTGCTGTCACGTTAGCCCATGCAGGATTCGCTGTAGAGCTTTTCGAAAAAAATGATCACCTCGGTGGAAAACTGATGCCCGTCAAACTAGGAAATTACCATTTTGACTTTGGACCAAATACCATCACAATGCCAGACGTTTTCGCTACCGTTATTTCACAGACTGGTGAAAACCCTGAAGACTATCTGGACTTTATTCCGTTAAAAGCTCATACACGGAATCACTTTCCAGATGGCAGCATGTTCGACTTTACGAGCAACCAACAACAAATGATTTCGCAACTTCAAAAGATCGATGCACTAGCCGCAGATAATTACCCTGCTTTCATAAAAGAAATTAGTCGGTTGTATAAATTATCAGAACGGTTTTTTTTCCCTGTGACTTTCCAATCTTGGCGCGATTATTTGTCCCCTTCTCTTGGCTTTGCTGTTTTTCAAGTGCGCCCATTAGAATCTATGCATCATTTTTTCCAGCGCTATTTCACAAGTCCTTTTTTGGTTCAAGCATTTGACCGATATGCGACGTATATTGGCTCTTCTCCTTACCAAGCACCTGCTACGTTCTCGATGATTGCCTATTTGGAATTAGTCGATGGCGTTTTCTACACAAAAGGTGGCAATACTCGAATTGCTGAAGCTTTTGCAACGGTTGCAAGAAATACAGGTGCTCAATTGCACACGAACACAGCCGTTTCTAAAATCCTCATAGAAAAAGGAAAAGCCATCGGGATTGGTCTTGAAGACGGAACACGTATTGCAGCTGATCAAGTTATTTTAAACGGAGATCTGTTATCAGCTTTCCCGAACTTGGTCGAAGAAAAAGCACGTCCTTCTTTATCCAACAGGAAAATAGCTGCTTTTGAACCATCCATATCTGCTTTTGTAATTACTGTTGGCTTAACTCAAAAACTGGATATATTAAAACATCATAATGTCTTTTTCTCATCAGATTACAAGAAAGAATTTAATGATTTGTTTGACGCTTCTAAATACAGCAATGAGCCAACTGTCTATATTAGCAATTCATCTCACACAGACCCAAGCATTTCACCAGATGGTGACAACTTGTTTATTTTGGTCAATGCGCCTGCATTAACTAAAGAAGGACATCTCCAAATCGATCCCGAATCTTACAAAGAACGCATTTATGATTTCTTATTAAGCTATGGTGTTGATATTCGCAGTTACTTAGCCGTTGAGAAAGTATTCACACCTGCTTTTATTCGCGAAAAATTCGGTTCTTTTCGAGGGGCTTTGTACGGTCCATCGTCCAATCGACGAAAAGATGCTTTTTTGCGTCCACCAAACGCGAGTCGCGATATTCAAAATCTTTATTTCGTCGGAGGCAGCACCCATCCAGGTGGCGGTTCGCCCATGGTCGTTTTAAGTGGATTGAATGTCTCGAAAAAAATCATTGAACACGCTAAAAAAACACTTCCATCAAAATGATGGAAGTGTTTTTTTAGGATTCTGCCCGTCAGAACTATTCAGGGACTTTCACTTTTCTTTTGTTTAGGATTTTCGAATTATAAACAGGCGAGTATTGCTTGTTTAGATTCGTCTGGGACATAATGTTTTTCGCGAAACACATTGTATTCTTTCGATCGAATCGTGACTAAAATCTCACGATAAACAAGTGCCGCTCCTTTGACAGGCACGCGCGAAGAAATGGGGTACTCATTAATTGTTTCAAATGATTTTTTATAGTGAAACTCGGCTTTTTCTGCCAATTCTTCCCACACTGCTATAAACTGGGGACTGACGATACCGGCACGCAATTCATCTTCGTGTAATTCATATTTTTCCATAATTTCTTCAGGCAGATAAATTCTGCCCATTTCTAAGTCTTCGCCAATGTCTCGCAGAATATTGGTGATTTGCATTGCATAGCCAAGCGAAATCGCAGCTTCTTTTAGAATGCCCGTCTTGCCTGGAGCTAAAACCGGTAAAAGCATAAGGCCCACTGTACTGGCTACATAATAACTATAATTCAGCAACTCGTCCATGGTCTGATAGCGATTAATTGTCAAATCCATTTCCTGTCCTGTAATCAAACCAGAAAATGCTTCAATATCCATTTCGTAATTTTCGAAAACGTCTGCCAATGCGACCCACATCGAGTTTCCAGAGTCGTAGATGCCTGTCAAAAACTCTTGGAAGTCTCTTTTAAATTGTTCAAGTTCTTCTTTTGAATTCGAACCTTCATCTACGATATCGTCTACTGTTCGGCAGAAAGCATAAATAGCCCAAACAGCTTTTCGTTTTTCCTTCGGCAATAAAGAGAAGGCTTTATAAAAGCTTTTCGAATGCCTAGCAATGACTTTTTCACAGGAGGTATAAGCATCTTGTACGTTCATCATGCATTGCTCCTTTCATTTGCAAAATCGCCTTGGATTTGTTCTGCCAGTAGCTTAGCGCCTTGCATCACAATTGGAATGCCTCCTCCCGGATGAACTGAAGCTCCAACTGCATATAACTTTTCTGTTTTAAATGGTTTAACTTGAGGACGGAAAACACCTGATTGGAATAAAGTTGGCCCTATTCCAAAACTACCTCCTTTAAACAAACCGAAAGCTTCTGCTTCTGAAGGTGTTCGAACTTCCATCCATTCAACTGCTTTGCGGAATTCTGGAAATGCTAAATCTTCGATGCGGTCAATAATTCTATCAATCCAAGCTTGGTCATTCGCCCAATCGATATCTGTTCCTGAAGGAACTGGAACCAACACATATAAGACACCTTTGCCTTCTGGCGCTAGTGAATCATCTATTTTCGACGGATGAAATGTATAAATCGCAGGATTTTCTGTTTTTTGCTTTTTCACAAATACATCGTCCATATGATCTTCATAACTGTCACCAATGAAAAACTGATGAACATTTCCTTCATCAAATACTTTACTTAACCCAAAATACAGTAAGACACATCCTGAAGATGCTGTATATTTCTTCTTTTTTTGCTCAGGTAACACGTTTTCAATGCCAGGAAAATCACCATTATAAACAACGGCATCGAACTCTTCAAAACCTTCTGAGGTTTCGATTCCTTTAACTTTTTGATTTTTTGTGACGATTTGTTCAACAGGACAATTTGTGTGAATCGTTACGTTAGGTCGTGACTGAAGCTCTTTTTCTAGTGTCGGAATGAGACTTCCATATCCGCCTTTTAAGTAGTATACCCCGTGTTCGTGTTCACTAAAAGGAACAAGTGCATACATCGCAGGTGCACGGAAAGGATCCCCACCGATATACAAAGACTGCAGAGAATAAGCTAGTTGCAACTTTTCATCTCTAAAGTAATTCGACATCAGTTTATGAACCGATTGCTGCGGTTTTAGTTTTAGTAGTTTTTTAATATTACTAGCTGTAAAAAAATCGGCTTTATTTACGAATGAATGCTCTAAAAATGAAGATTTGCCGATTTTAAAACGCTCGCGCCCCTCTGAAATAAACCGTAAAAACCCTTCTTTTTCGGTCGGAAAAACATTTTCAATTTCCTCTAGTTGGCGATTAATGTCTGGATATTTCGTATACACAGTCCCATCTGGAAAACGAATAGAATACAGAGGGTCGCATAATAACAATTCGGTATCCTCTTCTGGAATCCCTGCTTGTTGAAGAAGATCTTGAAACATTTCGGGCAATAATACGATAGTAGGGCCCTGGTCAATTTTAAAACCATCTCGCTCTACAAAAGTTAAACGACCGCCCAGTTTTTCTTCTTTTTCAAAAATAGTAACATCAAATCCCATATTCGTTAAATACAAAGCACCCATCATGCCACCAACGCCGCCACCAATCATCGCGACTTTCATACAAATCCCTCCAATGCAGGTAGAGGCAAAATCGGAATTCCTTCTTTCCCACGCTGTTTAAGAATTCCATTCGCAGTAATGCGAGCAGATTCTAAAATTGTTGGCAACCCACTACCTGGATGTGTGCCACCACCGACCAACCAGCAATTTCCTAACTCTTCAAATTTATTATGAGGACGGAAGACCATCATTTGAGTTAGTTGGTGTCCTAAGTTAAAAGTAGCACCTTGATAAACAGAATAATCTTCTTGCCATCCCATTGGCGTTAACATTTTTTCAACTTCAATATGATCTCGTAAGTTTTTAAATTCTGATTTTTCTTCAATGGTATCTAGAACCAATTCACGGAATGCTGCTTGTTCATTTTCCCAGCCGATGTCACTAAAATTATTGGGTACGGGTGCTAGAATATAAAGCGCTGATTTTCCTTCTGGCGCTAATGTGGGATCGGTGACACTTGCATTTTGTACATATATAGAAGGATCTGCTGAAAGAATAAGCGATTTCGTCATTTCCTCGACGTTCTTCTTGTAATCTTTCGAAAAGATGATGGTGTGATGTGAGAGATCGTACTTTTTATCAAGACCTAAGTACAACATAAAAGTTGAACACGAATATTTTTTCTTCGCTAATTTCTCAGGTGTGTATTTTTTCAATATTCCCGGTTCAACTAAATTATTCATAGCATGAGCAAAGTCTCCGTTAATAATCACTTCGTCTGCTTTTTCACGTTGTCCGTTTTCAAGGTCTACCCCTTTAACTTTACGGTTTTCAATCCATAATTGTTTAACTCCTGTGCTCGTATGGATGGTACCACCTAGCTCTTCGACTACTTTTGCCATTGCTTGCGACAATTGATTTACTCCACCAATTGGATGGTAAATACCATAAGCATGTTCCATATACGAAAGAATAGAAAAAGCGCCTGGACATTCCCACGGAGACATCCCTAAATATTTTGATTGGAAAGCAAAAGCCATTTTCAATCGTTCATCTTTGAAATAACGAGATAACACGTCGTATAAAGTTTTATTAACTTCAAGCTGTGGCAAAGCTTTCAAGACTTTTGGATGAACCATTCCAAAATAGCTGTCCATCTTTGATTGCAAAATTGGCGATAATGCTTCTAGTTTTTTACCTGTTTCTTTCATGAAACGTTCGTAACCATCTCCATCGCCTTCGAATTTTTCATTAATTTGTTTTTTCATTTCTTGATTGTTTCGCGTCATAATTAAATTTTCTTCTTCAAAAATCAATTCATACATAGGGTCTAGTTCAATCGCATTCATGTAATCTTTTAAGTTGCGACCAGTTACTTCAAAAAGCTCTTCTACTAAATGCAGCATGCTTAAAAAAGTAGGGCCTGTATCAAACGTAAATTCACCAAGTCGGAGCTCCGCATTACGACCTCCTACCCATGGTTGTTTCTCATAGACATCTACTTTATAACCTTTGCTTGCCAATAACATAGCTGAAGCTAAGCCACCAGGACCTGCTCCTATCACAATCATTCTCTCTGACATACAAGATGCCTCCATTCCATATCTCCCTAAAAACTCTACATTAATTATACAAATATTATACCGTTTATTTTTAAAAAACACTATTTATTTGAATTTACCTTTTTCTACATTTTCATGTTACAGACTGGGCTATGTCAGCATCTTTTATGTTACGAGTAATCAAAAGAATGTATTCATCACTTACTGTCTCTATTAAATACCCAAAGCACTTTCTTAAAAGCTGTCTTATCAACTACGAGTTAACTCCATAAAAAAATTCGACTCATAAGAATGAGTCGAATGTTACTTATTTTAAAATTTTTATTTTAACGTTTTTACGTCCCCACTTTAATGCTTTGCTTTGTGTTGGAATAAACACATCAATTTTCTTACCTTTAATAGCTCCGCCTGTATCGCCTGCAACTGCATAGCCATAGCCTTCAACATGAACTTTCGTTCCTAATGGAATTACTTTAGGATCTACCGCAATTACTTTAAGTCCTGGATTTTTCTTTAAGTTGAGACCAGTTCTGGTAATACCTGAACAACCTTTGCAGTATGCCGTGTAAGCAGTCGAGCTAACTGTAAATTCTTTAGCTACTGATCCGCTTGTAGAACGAGAAGGTGTTTTTTTAGCTACCGTTTTTGCTTTTTTTTTGCTCAATTTAAGTTTTTGTTTTGGATAAATCGTATCTGATTTTAAACCGTTCCAAATTTTTAAATTACTTACAGATACTTTTTGTGATTTTGAAATTTTATATAACGTGTCCCCACTTTTTACCGTATATACAGTTGATGCCGCTGAACTTTCAATTGAAGTGCCTAGGAATAAAACCAATGCAAAACTTAATACCATCAATAGTTTTTTCAATCCGCTATCCCTTTAGTTTTTCTAAGTACAACTAAAATAGCATGTTCATATTACAACCATGTAACAATAAAGGACATGTTTCATTACAATATCGCTTCTTTTTATGACAATAGTATGAGGTAGACCTGATTTAAAACCTAAATAATGGGTTTAACAAAGCCTTTAATCCTATTTCATATGATATACTTCTTTTTTATTTTTCGATAAATAAAAAGAGGCTATCCCAAAAGTTAGGAAAAACTATTTTAAGGGCAGCTCCTTTTTTGCATGTATGAGAAATGGCTGATGTCCATTCCGCCGTTTTGGAATGAAAAAATGATACAAAAAATCATCCATTTATGTAAAACGGGGTTTGGGATTGTGACAGTGATCCAAGATCTCCTGAAAGTAACCAATCAAAAAACAGACAGAGAAAAAGAAAATCTTTTTCTCTGTCTGTTTTATTTCAAGGGCTTATGGGACAGCCCCTTATCGTTTTACTTGTTTGCTTTATGCACTTTTAAGGTTTTGCCTTTTATCGTCTTATCTTTCATCGCTTTCAAGACCATTGGACCTTTACCATTTAAAATATCAATATAAGTAACCGTATCTTGAATTTTAATGATACCAATATCTTCAGCTGTTACTCCCGGAATGCTCGTTAACGTTCCTACAAAATCAAATGCACGCAATTTCTTTTTCTTCCCACCATTAAAGTATAGTTTTAAAATATCTTTATTAACTTGTTCGTTTTTATTTTTCTTTAATTTGGGACGACTTTCGAGTTTTTCTGTAAAATCAAGCATTGCTGCGTCAACAGCAGCTTCAGAAGGAGCTGTTCTACGCGAAATTTCAAATCCGATGTATGCTTCAATTTCCGCTAAAAATTTATCCTCGTTCGGCGTTACAAATGAAATGGCTTTTCCTGTTTTACCAGCACGTCCTGTACGCCCTGAACGATGCACGTAGCTTTCTTTTTCCATGGGCACATCATAGTTAATGACATGCGTGATGTTATCGATGTCAATTCCACGAGCCGCAACATCAGTTGCCACTAAATAACGAAACTCTCCGCGTTTGAAATCATTCATGACTGCCGTACGATCTTCTTGCAACATGCCACCGTGCAATTTATCACATGTGTAATAATGTTTTTCCAATTGTTCCATGACAAAATCTACATTATCTTTTGTCCGACAGAAAACAATGCAACTGTCCGGGTTTTCGATAATGGTCACATCACGCAACAAAGCGAATTTTTTCTGCTCTGCCACAATAAATAATGAGTGGTCAATTTGATCTGTTAACGTATCTGTCGAAGCAATTTCAATATGTTGTGGATCAATCATGTATTTTTGCTGTAAGTTCTCTACATTTTCAGGTAATGTTGCAGAAAATAACATTGTGGTATGTTGCTTTGGTAATTTGTTGATGATTGCTTCTACTTGTTCAACAAATCCCATATTCAACATTTCGTCTGCTTCATCAAGAACTAAGTATTCAATCCGCTCTAAATTTAACGTACCACGCTCAATATGATCGAGTACGCGTCCCGGCGTGCCTACCACTACATGACATTTTTGCTTGAGTTCAGCCTGCTGATAAGCAAACGGTTGTTTTCCATAAACAGCTGCTGCTTTAATGCGTTTAAAACGGCCAATATTGGTCACATCTTCTTTTACTTGATCTGCTAGTTCACGAGTTGGCGTTAAAATCAATGCTTGTGGTTTGTTTTCTTCCCAATCAACTAACTCACAAATCGGAATGCCAAAGGCAGCTGTTTTTCCGCTGCCTGTTTGAGACTTTACTGTTAAGTCAGTCTTTGACAATGCAACAGGAATCACTTTTTCCTGCACTTCTGTTGGTTCTGTATAGCCAAGTCCTTCAAGGGCCTTGACAATTTGTTCACTAATAGTGTATTCACTAAATTTTTTATTACTCATATTAATTCTCCATCTCCGTTCAAAATTTCAGGTTCCTCTATTATTGCACGGATTAAAAGATTTTGCAGTTAAACGATTAGTAAGTTATATCTCTCTCAGTAAAAACCATATTAATGATTTATTTGTCGGAAACTTAAATAAAAAACTTCCCAATGAATAAAATAATAAGTCAAAAAAAAGCCATGGCGTTTTTATACAAACGCGCATAGCTATATTTTTGTTAATATAACAAATCTATTTCCCAAATGTTGAGCTATCCGAAGACGAATCCTCTTTTTTCGACGAATCCTTTGATAATTCCTTGTCCAATGAGTCGGTATATTCAGTACTTCCACCAAATCGCTTATTGTCAGCAGAAGAAGTACCCGTTGCACTTGAACCGCTAAAAGTAGAATCATCAGCTTTTGATGTGTCTTTCGATACATCTTTTTTTAGCGACTCGCTATATTCCGTTGCTCCACCAAATGGACCACCAGTTGGCTTATCTGTATTGGGAGAAACATTGCTAGTAGACGTTGTTTTGGATTTTTCTGAAGTTGAATGGCTGGCTGTATCTGTATTTCCACCTACATCTTGCTGAAATTTTTTATTGGCTTTGTCCAATGTGTCTTTTTCTTTGTTCATCATATCTTGCTGAGCATCAATTGCCGTTTTCACTTTTTCTACCGCTTTATTGACAGTTGGTTTTACTTTATCGACCATCCCGCCAGACTGTTCATTCAAGCGATCGAGTCCTTTTTTAATATTCGCTTTCATATCTTCCTTGCTCTTTTGTGAAGTTCCGCTTGTTTGTGTTTTTTGTTGCGTCATTGCTGCACCAATTACTGCACCAAGACCAATCAATACTAATTTACCAAACATACCACCTGAAGAATTTCTAGCCATGCGAATCTCTCCTCTACATAGTTTTATAAATCATGGTATATAAAGTATTGACTAAATTGCTTATTTTTAAACATTTCCATTTCTATAAAAACTGACAAGAGCCTGTATATATTGCCTGTCTAAAGCTTTTAGCTAAGATAACATCTTCACATAATTGACTTGCATGCAGACAGCGCAAATCCAGCAGGTAGTAAAGCAATTACTGCAATTTTTTATTGGCAATAGGTATGTGTCTCTATGTTGGACAAACAAAAAACCTCGTTTATACGGGGTCTTTTCTAAAGCTACTGATTCAGTTGTTTACAGCATCAAAAGAATGAATGGCTTGTAAAAATGCGTGGCCATATTTCTCAAGCTTGTTGGCACCAACTCCATTAACTTCTAAAAACTCTTCTTCATTTTGAGGTCTTCTAGAAACCATATCTTGCAGCGTCTTATCTGAAAAAATAACAAAAGGTGGCACACCAGCTTCGTCAGCTAGTTTTTTGCGAACCACTCGCAATTCTTCAAACAAAGGATCGTTCGAAGCAATGCGCTTCGTTATCACTGCACCTTTTCGCAGCACCTGCCGCTTGCCAAGCAAGACGTCTCTACCGCCGTCAGGCACATAAATTGTCGGAAACGATCCTTGTTCAACAGCCAATAATTCTTGAGAAATCATAAATTCGATTAAATTTGAAACTTCTTTCGCATTTTGATGTTGCAAGATGCCGTATGTCGACAGTTTATTAAATCCAAAATCTAGTACTTTTTTATTGCGTGATCCTGTTAATACTTGTGCCGTCATTACTTTTCCAAATTTTTGACCCATGCGAATCACACACGACAAAACCATTTGAACATCTTTCGTGACATCTAAGCTTTCACGGTCATCTACACAATTTCCGCAATGTCCACATGGCCCCGCCGTGCTATCTCCAAAATAATGAATGATAAACTGCTGCAAGCAATTTTCTGTATGACAATAATCGACCATTCCTTGCAATTTGAAAAGCTCTCCCGGAATTCGACTGGGATCTTGTGCTTGATCGATTAAGAACCGTTGTGTTTGAACATCCTGCGACGCATAAAGCACAATGCACTCACTCGGCAAACCATCTCGTCCTGCACGTCCTGCTTCTTGATAATAGCTCTCCATGTTTTTAGGAAGCTGGTAATGAATCACAAAGCGGATATTCGATTTGTCAATGCCCATACCAAATGCATTGGTCGCAACCATCACGGTCACTTCATCATTTAGAAAACGCTCTTGTCCACTTTTTCTTTCGTGGTCTGGCATACCAGCATGGTATTTTGCTGCTTTAATGCCTTTTTTAAGCAACATTTCATACACTGAATCTACAGTTTTGCGCGTTGCTGCGTAAATAATACCTGCTTCATTGTCATTTTTCGCTACGTATTCCTTTACAAACCGTTCACGGTCTTGACCACGCACCACTGAAAATGTTAGATTCGGTCGCTCGAAACCCGTCATGATGGTGTGTTGTTCTTCAATATTTAAAATTCGGCATATGTCTTCACGTACTTGTGGTGTGGCTGTTGCAGTTAACGCTAACACGGTTGGATTGTTTGGAAATAACTCTGTCATCCGACTAATTAATCGGTAACTCGGACGAAAATCATGTCCCCATTGCGAAATACAATGCGCTTCGTCTACCGCAATCAACGGAACGTAAACACCTTGCAATTCATTCAAAAACATTTCCGAATCCAATCGTTCTGGTGCGATATAGAGTAGTTTAATGGCGCCGCGTTGAACGTCCATTAACGTTTCTCGAACTTCGTCGAAACCAAGAGAACTATTTATATATGCAGCTGGAATACCCGCTGCTAAAAGTGCATCAACTTGGTCTTTCATCAATGAAATCAAAGGTGACACAACAATTGTGGTTCCTTCCATAACAAGCGCTGGAATTTGGTAACACATCGACTTGCCTCCGCCAGTTGGCATGACACAAATCGAATTATGGCCTTCAAACACTTGCGTGATGGCTTGTTCCTGGCCAACTCGAAATGATTCGTAACCAAAATGAGACTGCAGTAATTTTTTTGCGCTTTCTAACAAGATCAAACACTCCTAATACTCTTATCGTATGAGTTAGCTTACCATATTCCTGTGTCTTTTTCTGCGTTCACATCTTAGGAACACTAACAAAAAATGTCCATTCCTATTAAATAGGAATGGACATTTAGACTGGCTTATTGGCTATTAGGAAGTTGCTGTTCCGTAGCTACCCATACGTCGCTTAACTTGTATGAAAGATGCTGCTTCAGCAAGTTCGTGTTGATTTAACGGTTGATCGTCCAACATTAAATTATAGTCGTTTAAGAAACTTGTATTTTGCAAATCAACATTGATTGTTCGCTCATCACGATCTAACAAGCTATCTACTGAGATTTCAAAATAATCCGCAAGTCTTTCAAGATGTACTACGGAAACTTGTTTCTTCCCACTTTCATAAGCCCAAACCGTACTTTTGGCGAAGCCAATTTCCTCTGCCAGTTCTTCAGTAGATAATCTTTTGGCTTCTCTTAAGTCTTTGATTCGTTTGCTTAACTGTTTCATTTTGCATTCCTGCTCCCTAAATAATATTCTAACTATTTTAAATATACTGTACCTTGAGATTTTTCACAATCATTTTTGGTTATTATTTAAAGTAAATGTGAATAAAAAGTGAACTCCACCTATTATTTGATAATAATAGGTTTTAAGTAGGTATATTTACTTAACTAAATCAAAATAGGGTTATTTTTTGAAATAACAGGTAATTCTAATTTATAAACAAATAAAATAAGCATTTCTCATACTAAGCTTGAAAATTAAAAATAAATAAGTTCTATGAGCCCTTAGAAATTAAATATTGTATTTTTTACTAGAGCAGCCATAAGTATGTTAACTCCATTAAATACTTCTACATGCAGTTTGCAGAAAAATTTTGATTTCTAATCTATCTCGTTCTCATTTTATTTCAAACCGTCTGAATTTAATAACTATTTTAAAAAAACAATTTTTGATAAAGTGATTTAAACTCCTTCAAAATACTCTTTATAAATATATATTAAAAATAATTTTGATTTTTTTAATTAAAAAAAGTATTATGTTAGAATAAGCAAATGGAGGTTAAAGTTATGTCTGAAAAGTATACTCGGCAACAAGTAGTTGACAGTGTTCCTCAAAAAGGCTTTTTTGGTAATCCAAAAGGACTTTTTACTTTATTCTTTACAGAATTCTGGGAACGTTTTTCTTATTATGGAATGCGCGCCATTCTAGTTTTCTATATGTATTACGAAATTTCGGATGGCGGTCTTGGTCTTGACCAAACAACCGCTTTGTCCATCATGTCCATATACGGATCACTTGTTTACATGTCCGGAATTATTGGGGGCTGGTTAGCCGATAGGATATTTGGGACGTCAAAGGCCGTTTTTTATGGTGGAATTCTTATTATGCTCGGGCATATTGCCTTAGCAATACCTGGTAATTTAGCGTTATTCTTTGTTTCAATGGTTCTGATTGTTCTTGGTACCGGTTTATTAAAACCAAACGTATCGAGTGTTGTAGGCGAAATTTACGCAGACAATGATGATCGTCGCGATGCAGGATTCAGTATTTTCTATATGGGTATCAACATGGGTGGTTTCCTTGCCCCATTAATCGTTGGTACAGTTGGCATGAGAATCAGTTTTCACTTAGGATTCAGTATTGCAGCTGTCGGGATGTTTATTGGTTTAGTTATTTTCGTTTTAACGAAAAAGAAAAATCTTGGATTAGCGGGAACGATTGTACCCAATCCGCTATTGCCTTCTGAACGCAAGAAAACGATTCTTATTTTTAGTATTAGTACATTAATCATTGCCGCAGCCGTAGCTATTGGCATTCCAACAGGACTCTTAACTTTCGATAGCTTTGTCGCAATCGTCGGTATTTTTGGCATCATGATTCCAATCGCTTATTTCACTGTTATGTACCGCAGTAAGAAAACAACAGAAGTAGAGCGTTCACATTTACTAGCATACATTCCATTGTTCATTGCCTCAGTCATGTTCTGGGCTATCCAAGAACAAGGTTCAACCATTCTTGCAGCATACGCAGATAAACGAACAAACCTTGAATTTGCAGGCATTACAATTTCTCCTGCTTGGTTCCAATCGTTAAACCCATTATTCATCATCACGTTAGCTCCAGTATTTGCATGGTTATGGGTTAAGCTTGGAAACAAGCAACCGTCTATTCCGAAAAAATTCTCGCTTGGGTTATTATTTGCCGGATTGTCTTTCTTGGTTATTTTGCTACCGGTTTACTTTGGCGGACCAACAGCACTGGTCAATCCACTTTGGCTAGTACTTAGTTACTTTATCGTTGTATTAGGTGAGCTTTGTTTGTCGCCCGTTGGATTATCAGCAACTACGAAATTGGCACCTGCCGCTTTCTCAGCTCAAACAATGAGCCTGTGGTTCCTATCCAACGCAGCAGCTCAAGCTATCAATGCACAATTAGTTAAATTCTATACAGTCGAAAACGAAATGATGTACTTTGGTATCATCGGAGGAACGTCAATCGTTCTAAGTATTTTGCTATTCGTCTTCGCACCACGTATCCAAGGATTTATGAAAGGCGTCCGTTAATCTCTAGAAAAGCCTTATTCCTAGTCAGTTCTGACAGACGTAAGAAAAGCGGAAGCCGCTATCTAACCTAAAAAACGCCCGACAGTTTTTACTGTCGGGCGTTTTTCGATTCTTTCCATAAAGCATTTCTATCGCTCTACAATCATGCCCATTTGACGAGCAAACGCAATCGCTTGATCAGAAGACACTGTGCAGCCTTGAAGCTTGTCAATCGACACTTGGATGCTTTCGAATGTGTTCGAGCTTAAGTCAATGCCTTGGAGACTTGTTTGTGTAAAGTTGGTATCATTCATATCGCACATACAGAATTCACTAGCTTTGAGTTCCATCTCATAAAAGTCAGAAAACCGCATAGAAGAAGAAACAAAACTTACCGTGTTGCATAGAGAGAAACCGAATGTCGCGTAATTCAAGATGCACTCATCAAAAAGTGTATGGCGAATTCCTGCTTCAGTAAAATTAGCTCCCATTAATTTGGAGTTGCGAAATTCCGTACGATGAAAAACCGCACGGCTCAAATCGATATTCGACAAATCACAATTCAAAAAGAGTACATCCACGAATTCTGAGCGCGGCCAACTAATTTCAAGAAAGTTAACATTTTCAAATACTACACGGTCTATATGAAGAGCTTCTTCTGTACTAAAATCTATAGTTTCTTGTGTAATTTGACAATTGCTTATGTATTGGTCGTCTAATGCATCGACAAAAGAACGTGTTTCTAAATCCTTTGGAAGGATTGGTTCTAACCTTTTGTTTTTTTTCATAATACTGACTTCCTTTCATGAACATATAAAAGACCACTCCAGTATCAGAGCAGTCTTTTAGACATTTATTTATTTTTCACTAGCTCTTTATCTAAACATTTATCAATAATTTCAGGCAAGTCGATTCGATCTTCTGTCACTTCAACTTGGTATAATTTATTGTCATGCATGAATTTAAAGATCCCATTATCAAAGTCTGTGCCAATTTCTTTAAAGAAAATCCCTTCAAGCTGACAGCTTTTCGATTGCGTGAAATTGACTTTATAGCTATCGCCGTCTTTCATCAAGTAACAGCGTACGCCTTTTTCAAACTCGTCCCCTTCAACGCCTTTAACTGTGCGTGCCACCGAAACGACATGCAAGTCCACAAATGGAATTTCACGAAGCAGCATATTTAAGAAAGATCCTTTAGTGATTTCTTCCCATCTACTTTTCGCTGTTTGCCCAATAATGATTTGAGTTACATTGTGGTCATGTGCTACTTCAGCGATAACTTTTGCAGAGGGGCGTTTTTCATTATCACGAACAATAAACTCCTCAGCTCCGTATTCTTCAGCAAGCTCTTTCCATCGTTGCATATAGGAAACTTTGTCTGCATCAAATTCATCCACAGATTTCGAGTCTACTGTTAAAATATACAAAGGACAGTCCAACATGGTCGCCAATTTATTTCCCCGATGGATTAATCGTTCTCCATTTGGTCCGTAAAAAACACATACCAAAATGCTTTCATCCATGCGTCCTCTGATTTTTTTCATTTATGTTCACCCCCCTGAGAATATCATTCAGAACCTGATATTCAAAACTATGAAATTATACTTCCTCTACTAAAGAAAATCAAGAGTTTCAGTCCACAATCCACTAATTGAACTTCTTAACTTTTGTTTGATACTTGCGTGACAAATGAAAAGTCTGTTGATTTCCTGTATAATTTAATTTGATTGCTTTATGATCCTCAATCGACTAAGAGAGACGAAACTCTTCCCTTCATTATATACACGTTCACAAACTTATTCAGCCATAAGAGCTTATTTACTCTACTACAGGAGGTTTTGCTGTGTATCTTTTGATTTTAGCCATTTTAATCCCTTTTTTTGTTGCTGCGTTGATGCCGCTCATACATAAACGACTGGAACCATTTCATCTCGGTTGGTTCGTCTTACTCGTTCCACTTGTACTGTTCGCTTTGTTTGTTAGTCAAATCCCAGCTATTTCTAATGGCGACACATTGATCCAAACTATTCACTGGATTCCTTCAATAGGCATTAATTTCACTGCCTACTTGGACGGCCTCGGTTTAATTATGGCACTACTCATTACTGGCATGGGTAGTCTAGTTGTTCTTTACTCCATCTACTATTTATCACCATCTGATTCTTTTCCGCATTTTTACGCTTACCTATTGCTGTTTATGGGAGCAATGCTTGGCGTGGTCTTATCTGATAACCTCATTGTGTTGTATGTATTCTGGGAATTAACCAGTATTTCCTCTTTCCTATTGATTGCTTTTTGGTATCATCGTAAAAATTCACGGTACGGTGCTCAAAAATCGTTATTAATCACCGTTTTTGGCGGATTAGGTATGCTTGCTGGATTTTTAATGCTGCATGGCATAACAGGTACGTTTAGTATTCGTGAAATTATTGCCGTGATGGTCCAATATACTGATCATGGCTTGTTTTACCCCGCGATGTTCTTGATTTTACTCGGAGCATTTACAAAATCAGCGCAATTTCCTTTTCATATTTGGTTGCCGGATGCTATGGAAGCACCGACCCCGGTCAGTGCTTATTTGCACTCTGCAACAATGGTGAAAGCGGGTTTGTATTTAGTGGCTCGGTTTACCCCTATTTTCGGCGGCACCGCCTCTTGGTTTTGGACGGTTACGATTGTGGGGCTTATCACACTGTTCTGGGGAGCTTTTTGCGCAGTCCGACAAACCGATTTAAAAGCGCTTCTGGCGTATTCTACAATTAGCCAACTAGGCTTAATCATGAGTTTGCTCGGTCTCGGCTCAGCCGCTTTGCATTTTGGTGATGGTGAACAAGGTGCATTATACGGTTTAGCTATCTTTGCCGCTTTGTTTCATCTGGTCAATCATTCGACATTCAAAGGTGCACTTTTCATGGTCGTCGGCATTATCGATCACCAAGTGGGCACACGCGACATCCGAAGACTCGGTGGACTCATGGCCGCATTGCCCATTACCTTTACTTTTGCTGTAATTGGTAGCTTTTCAATGGCGGGTCTGCCATTTTTCAATGGGTTTTTAAGTAAAGAAATGTTCTTTGCTTCTACGGTAAATGCTGTGGGTCTGCCTCTATTTGGCGTGCCTACATGGGGCTTGCTGATTCCACTTATTGCTTGGATCGCTTCTGTCTTTACGTTTGTTTACTGTATGATTTTTGTGTTCCGAACGTTTTTTGGGACACCACAACTCAAAAAAGTCGACAGAAAACCTGTCGAGCCGACACTCGGCATGTTAATTTCTCCAGCGATTCTTTGCGTATTGATTATTGGCTTGTTTTTTGCTCCCAACTTATTGGGCGATCATTTATTAAAACCTGCATTACAAGGGATTATTCCCGACATTTCAGGCGCGGCTCCTCAAATTTCTGCTTGGCACGGTGTGAACATTGAATCGTTGATGACCTTCGGTATTATTGCTGTTGGAACTTTGTTGTTTTTATCATTACGCCGTTGGATCATCATTTACCGACTTCAACCTGCAGGATGGACATTTACCGCGTTTTACAATGCCTTTTTAAAAGGGTTAAAACAAACAGCCAATTGGACGACTACGCATTATATGACTGGTCACTTACCAGCTTATTTTTCTTATATCTTTTTGTTCTTCATAGTTGTTGCGGGAGGCACATTTGTTTATACAGACGCTTTAGCAATCGACTTTACAAACGATTCTCCGATCAGCTTATATGAAGCACTACTAACTGCTGTGATGGCTATTGCTGCCATTAGCATTTTGTTTACCAAGTCTCATCTTTCAGCCATTTTGTTAAATGGTGTATTAGGATTTTCAATCGCTATTTTCTTTGTGTTGTTCCGTGCACCTGACCTTGCCTTAACTCAATTGGTGATTGAAACAGTGACCACGGTCCTTTTCTTGCTATGCTTTCATTTTTTACCTGAATGGACAACTGAACGTTCTTCCAAACGAATCAAAGTCCGAAATGCCGTCATAGCCATTGGGGCTGGCGTGACTGTGACTTTAATCGGATTAACGGTTAATAGTGGACCATTATTCGATAGCATTTCTAGTTATTTTGAAAACTCCTATGAACTGACGGGTGGAGACAATATTGTGAACTCCATTTTAGGAGATTTTCGTGCATTTGATACGATGCTCGAATCGCTTGTGTTGTTCATTGCAGGTCTTGGCGTTTATACCTTGATCCGTTTAAAACTGGGAAAGGGGCCTGAAAAAGATGAACATCAATGACGTAATTTTAAAAACAGTCTCCAAAGCCGTTGTGTTAATCATTTTCACTTTCGGCATTTACTTATTTTTTTCTGGGCATAATCAGCCAGGTGGCGGATTTATTGGTGGATTGGTCATTGCTTCTGCATTTGTTTTAATGTTTTTATCTTATGACTCCGAAACCGTGAGCGATGCATTGCCTATTGATTTTAAAAAACTTTCTGCACTTGGCGTTTTACTCGCTATGATGAGTGGCGTGGCTCCTTTGTTTTTCGGCAAAGCATTTTTAAGTCAAAGTTTTGGCTATTTTGATTTGCCGATTTTCGGAAAAACCGAATTAGCAACTGTTACCATATTCGAAGCCGGCATCGCATTAACGGTTATAGGCGTTGTCGTGAACATAATTCTTAGTATAAGTGAGGATGAGTAGCCTGTGGAATCTATGATCATTGTTTTGGTCGGCGTCCTTACCACGGTCGCCATCTATCTAGTTTTATCCAAAAACGTGGTTCGCGTTATTTTAGGAACGGCGATTTTATCTCATGCAGTGCATTTGCTCATCTTGTCGATGGGAGATTTAAAAATAGGAACGGTTCCTCTTCTTGGTGAAGAGGCATCTACATATGTAGATGCCTTACCACAAGCTTTGATTTTGACAGCGATTGTCATTAGCTTTGCTGTGACTGCATTTATTCTCGTGCTTGCTTATCGAGCTTATCAAGAGCTAGGAACCGATGACTTAGGCGCTATGAGAGGTTCTCAAGATGAATAGCCTGTTAGTATTCCCTATGTTGTTGCCAATCATTGTCGGTGTGTTGTTGATCTTTCTTCGGACTTACGGGCGTCTCCAAGCATGGGTCAGTATCGGAGCAATGGTCATAACCACAAGCATTTCCGGTTTTCTGTTGCATCAAGTTCAAACGAACGGCATTATTCGTTTAGACTTTGGTGGCTGGGAACCACCTTTTGGTATTTTGTTTGTTGCCGATTCGTTTTCTGTGTTGCTCGTTTTAACAGCTAGTTTAATCACAGCGATTTGCTTAAGTTATGCATTAATTTCTACAAGCAAAGAACTTCAAACGATGTATTTTTATCCTACTGTCTTGTTTTTGATTGCTGGCGTTAACGGATCTTTTTTAACAGGTGATTTGTTCAATTTATTTGTCTGTTTTGAAGTGATGTTATTGTCGTCGTATGTCTTATTAACTTTAGGAAATTCCAAACGACAATTGAGAGAAGCCATCAAATACGTTTCGATTAATATTGTTTCGTCTTGGTTCTTTCTTGTCGCATTAGCTTTTCTGTATGGAACTCTCGGCACATTGAATATGGCGCATATGGCTGTGCGTGTAGCCGAAGTTGGTCAAACCCCTCTTTTAACCACAATTAGCATTGTGTTTTTAATCGTTTTCAGCTTAAAAGCGGGGTTGTTGCTGTATTTCTGGCTCCCAGGTTCTTATAGTTCTCCGCCAATCGTCACTTCAGCATTATTTGGGGCCTTGTTAACGAAAGTAGGAATTTACGCTCTTTTCCGAGTTTTTTCGCTCATTTTTTACCACCAACCGGAAGTTACTCATACCATTATTGGCGTGATGGCTGCATTAACGTTAATCGGCGGTAGTTTAGGCGCAATTGCCTTTAACGATATTCGCAGCATTGCAGCTTATAATGTGGTCATTGCGGTTGGGTTTATGCTTGTCGGCTTGGCGATTTCTACACCATCAGCCATTGAAGGCTCTATTTATTACGTCATTCACGATATGGTAGCAAAAGCTTTATTGTTTTTGGTCATCGGTACCATGGTCACATTAAGTGGAACTTCAAAAATGGCCGGAATGAGTGGGTTAATGAAAAACTACCCTCTACTTGGCTGGTCGTTCTTTATTACGATGCTTTCACTCGCGGGCATTCCACCGCTTAGTGGATTTATCGGCAAGATTCTATTATCAAGTGCAGCCATTGATAGTGGCTCATATGTATTATTAGCACTTGCCTTACTTTCAAGTTTATTCGTGCTTTACTCTTTGCTTCGGATCTTTAAAAACTGCTTTTGGGGTGAAACCATTGTCAGTAAAGAAGAGCAATTGCCTCTGCGCAGAGGCGTATTAATTCCTTGTTTAGTGTTGGTTGCGTTAACGATTGCTCTTGGGTTAGGCACTGAATACATGGCGCCTTATATTACAAACGCAGCTGAAACTCTACTAAATCCGGACATTTACGTTGATGCGGTATTGGGCAACATTCAGTAAATCCACTTTTTCTTGAAAGGAGTGACGTAGCATGCCCGCTCAGTTTTTATTAAATCTCACCATCGCCTTCTTATGGACGTTATTAATGGACGAGAACGCTTTTTATCTCTCGACCTTTTTAACAGGCTATTTAATTGGCATCGGAATTTTGTTTTTGATGCATCGCTTTTTTGGAACTAAGTTCTACTTATTGCGTGTCTACTCTACGATTAAACTATTGTTTATTTTTAATTCGGAATTATTTCAATCGAGTTTGCTTATTATGAAGCAAATATTAAGCCCAAAATTAGACATTAAGCCTGGAATTTTTACTTATGAACATAGCATGGAAGGCGATTACGAGTTGACCACGCTTGCTCTTTTGCTTACATTGACTCCAGGTTCTGTCGTGATGGAAGTTTCACCAGATGGCAGAACCTTCTACATCCACGCAATGGACGTCGAAAGTTCTCGTGACTCTGTATTAAAGTCGATTAAAGTGTTTGAAAAAGCGATTATGGAGGTGACGAGAAATTGATCGATACTATACTGACAATTGCCTTATCGTTGTTTATTTTAGCAATCATTCTCGCTTTGTACCGTATCATTTGGGGGCCTTCTATGCCCGATCGTGTAGTGGCACTGGATATGATTGGCGTAAATTTGATTTCAGGAGTTGCTGTATTTTCAGTCGTTCTCAATACACACGCTTTTCTCGAAGTCATTTTAATTGTAGGGATTTTAGCATTTATTAGCACGCTTGCGTTGGCACGGTTTGTGGAAAGGGGCGATATCGTTGAGCATAAACATGATCGGTGAATATGTGGGGGTTCTCCTTATTTTGATTGGGAGCATAATGGCGGTAATTAGCGCGATTGGCATTCTTCGTTTGCCCGATGTTTATACCCGTTCACACGCGGCTACGAAAAGTTCCACGTTAGCGGTGTTGTTGTCATTGTCCGGTACATTTATTTATTTTTGGGCATCTGAAAACTTTATCAGCGTGCGCATCTTACTCGGGATCACATTCGTTTTTTTAACTGCTCCCGTTTCAGGTCATTTAATTACACGAGCAGCTTACCGTTCAAATGTGAAACTGGCCAATGCTTCGACAGAAGACGCCTTAGCAAAATTGTTTAAAAACAAATAAAGAGTAACTTTATAAAAAGCATTGGGCGCGTATTCGTTCCTAATGCTTTTTCATCAAGGCTTTACGTTTTATCCCTTCGTAATTAGGGAATAAACGTATGAAACAATAGAACTAGTAGAAAGCAGGATGTTAAATGGCTGTAGAATTAAAAGAAAAAGGCCGCTTTGATGCCTTAAAGATTTTCAGTAAAGTGTCTGCAGCGTATGTGCTGACCTTATTAAAACCAAAGAAAAAAAGTAAAAAAATTGTATTAGTCGGGGGCAACCTCGGTGAAAAATACGAAGACAATGCAGCAGTTTATCATCAATATTTACTTGCTCATCACCCAGAACAAGTGACGGCTTATTGGATGTACGATCCAAAAACCTCCTATGCCAAAGATCAACAAATTAAAAACGCAGTACCTCTTGGTAGTTTTAAAAACTATCTTTTATTTTTTCAAGCAGACTATACATTTCATGGACATTCTCTTCTTTATGATATTGCACCTGCCGCTGATAAATTCTTATTTCTTAACCGAAAAACCATTATGACGCATATCAGTCATGGCATTGAAGGCTTTAAAAAAATTCTTATCCAAAAAGAAGACGTTCCGTTATTAAATCGAACCAATTACTTTAATTGTGCTTCTCAATACGAGTACAACTTAAAACGCGACGAATGGAAAATGCCTGAACACAAATTAATCATTACAGGTTTTCCTCGATTTGACCGATACGTTCCTCAGCAGGCGCCTTCAGAAGTTCAAAATATTTTAATGATGTTCACTTGGCGCGAGTGGCTTTTCGACTTAACGCAAGAAGAATTTATGAAAAGTCCTTATTTTAAAAACACGATAGGCTTGTTGCAGCATGAAGGGATTCAAAAACTATTAATGGATCACGACATTCACTTGAACATTGCACTACATCCTTTTATGAAAAAATTTGAACAGTTTTTCACCAACCTATCTTATGACGAAAACCGCATCACATTTCTAGATTTCAATAAACAAACCATCGCACAATCGATTGATCAAAACGACATGCTATTGACAGACATTACCAGTGTCTCGTGGGATTTTCTTTATTTAAATAAACCCATTATTTTTTATATGTTTGACCAGCAAGAGTATTTAGAAAAACGTGGATCTTATTTGAATATGGACACTGACCTGTCAGGGTATAAAGCCAATTCCATTGATCACGTTTATGATTATTTAAAGAAAATTAGTGAAGAAAAAATCACTTGGAACGAATGGTATCCAAAAGCGGCCGATTATATCGATTATTTTGACCAAGATAATTGCAAGCGGTTAACGAAACGCGTGATGAACCTTTAATCGTTCCACGTGAAACGAAAGACGGAGAAAAGCTTATAGCTTTTCTCCGTCTTTTAGCATTCTATCTGCAACTCTATCGGACAGTGATCAGAACCCCACACATCTTTATGAATTTTTGCGCATTGAAGATTTGGAGTCAGGCGTTCCGAAGTTAGAAAATAATCGATTCGCCACCCGACATTTTTTTCTCGACAATTTGATCGGTAAGACCACCACGAATAATGCCCCTCTTCCTCTGGGTGGAAATAACGGAAGGTGTCCACAAACCCATTAGCCAGAAACTGCGTCAGTTTCTCTCTTTCTTCCGGTGTGAATCCCGAATTTTTTTTATTGGCTTTTGGATTTTTCAAATCAATTTCTTCATGTGCCACATTTAAATCTCCACACAAAACGACTGGTTTATGTTTGTCTAAATCCTTTACAAAAGATAAAAAAGCATCTTCCCATGACAAACGATAAGCTAATCTCTTTAAGCCGTGCTGTGAGTTTGGTGTATAAATGGTTACAACATAGTGAGTATCAAACTCTACTGTAATGATGCGTCCTTCTGTGTCATGTTCTTCTATTCCCAAACCATATTGAATGGATAAAGGCTGTTTTTTTGTAAAAATCGCCGTACCTGAATAGCCTTTTTTACAAGCATAATTCCAGTATGTGTAGTATCCAGGTAAACCCATCTCAATTTGTCCTTCTTGCAATTTAATTTCTTGTAAGCAAAAAACATCTGCATTTGCTTCTATAAAAAAATCCATGAATCCTTTTTTCATAACAGCCCGCAGGCCATTAACATTCCATGAAATCAGCTTCAATGTTAACCCCTTCTTTCTTATCTTTCTATCAGTTTAAAAAGAGCCGAACTTAGACTCGATCAACTCTTCTAGCTGCATCAAGTTATGTAAAATTTCTGTTTTTTCGATTATTTTACATCATTTAGATGGAACTTCTTGTACAATAAAGCTATCTTATTAAGTAAAATGCCATGTTTCGTGTTTTGGCTACTCGTCAAATCATTTCCTAATTAGAGACAAAGGAGGTAAGATCATGAAAAAATTTTCAAAAGAAGAAAAAAGCTGGGCTTTATATGATTGGGGAAGCTCTGCTTACACCATCATTATTACAACCGCCGTATTCCCGATTTATTACAAGGCTTCAGCAACTGAAGCAGGTGTAAGTCTAGCTGATTCAACCGCTTATTTAGGGTATACAATCGCCATTTTCACATTCATTCTTGCGATGATTGGTCCAGTACTCGGAACAATCGCTGATTACGAAGGGATGAAGAAACGGTTCTTTCTTGGTTTCTTCTTGTTAGGAACGTTTTCGACTGCTTTACTAGCTTTCGTGCCAAGCGAAAATTGGTTATTGATGCTAATTTGTTATATATTCGCAGCTCTTGGTGCCACCGGTGCTAATTTGTTTTATGATGCCTTTATTGTAGACGTTACGACAGAAAAACGAATGAACAGCGTGTCTGCATTTGGTTACGGTTTAGGTTATATTGGTTCGACTATTCCATTTATCATTTCAATTGCTATTATTCTACTTGCTCAAAATAACGTGATCCCCATCTCCACAACTATAGCCAGCCGGGTTGCGTTTTTAATCACCGCCATTTGGTGGGTCAGTTTTTCACTCCCGATGTTTCGCCATGTAAAGCAAATCCACTATATAAAACGAGAACCTCGTCTTGTGCGTCAAAGTTTTAAGCGTCTTGGCAAAACACTTCGAGAAATTCGTCAATACCGTGCTTTGGTTTTATTTTTAATTGCTTACTTTTTTTATATCGATGGTGTCGGTACCATTATTGCATTGTCCACCGCTTACGGAACCGACTTAGGTTTAGATGCGTCTAGTCTATTGATTGTTTTATTTGTTACACAAGTAGTTGCTGCACCCTTTGCTATTCTATACGGTCGGTTAGCTAATCGATTTACAGGTAAAAAAATGCTCTATGTAGGAATTTGCGTTTATATTGTTATTTGCGTCTATGCATTTTTCCTTGAAACCATCACAGATTTTTGGATTTTAGCGATGCTTGTTGCGACCAGCCAAGGCGGAATTCAAGCGCTGAGCCGTTCGTATTTCGGCAAACTAGTTCCTAAAGAAAACTCAAATGAGTTTTTCGGATTTTATAACATCTTTGGTAAGTTTGCAGCAATTCTTGGACCTCTGCTCGTAGCTATCACATCTCAAATGACGGGTAAATCCAATATGGGCGTGTTTAGTCTTGTTATTCTATTCGTTATCGGGCTGATCGTCTTATCTCGCGTGCCTGAGCCAAAATCCCACGAATCTATCGATAAAGTATCATCTGTCTAAAGTTAGTTCAAACTCATAAAAAGTGTCTTCCAACTAAGTTGGAAGACACTTTTTTGTATTTATTTTTTGTTATGATTTTCAGCTTTTACAGTTACATTGCCTGCATCGTCTTTCTTGACAGTTGCATCTGTTAATTCGACAACTTCTGTTCCGCCTTTTTCTTTATCTGCTTCTTTGTTAGCTTTTTTAATTTCTTTTTCTACTTCTTTTTCAGCTTTTTCGTGTTCTTTTTTAGCCTTTTCTTCTTGTTTTTCTTCTTTTTCTATTGCTTTTTCTTGTTCTTTTACTTCTTTTTCTATTGCTTTTTCTTGTTTCTTCACTTCTTTTTCTTCTTGTTTTTCTGTACGTTTTTCTTTAAGTTCATCTGCTTTGCCTTTAGCAGTTTCAGTATAGTCAGTTGCTTTTTCTTTTAGCTGGTTTACTTTTTCTTTCACTTGGTCTACTGCACCGCCCGAACCTTCGGCATTATCTTCTTTCAAAGATACTGCTTTTTCTTTGACGATTTCTTGCATTTCTTTTCCGCTTTTTGGAGCGAATAGTAGACCTGCTGCTGCACCGATGACTACACCAGTTGCTGCACCAGCTAAGAAGCCTCCTGCGCCACCGCCACTCTCTTTTTGCTCAATTTCAGTTGGTTGTGGATTTTGAATTTTCCCACCGCGTATAAGACGCTCTTCTACTTCTTCTACGATTTCAAATAATGTACGACCTTTAGCTTCAACAAGCGATACGCTCATGTGGTAATCAGCTAAATCTTCCTGATCTCTCACAACGATGACGTCGTAATCAGTCGAATCTGATTTGTCCTCTAGCATATCTGCTTGGTATCCTTTATTCTCTAATGCCTCACGTACAGATGTAAATGGATGTTCTACTGCAATTTTTACCATATTCTGTCCACTCCCTTTTCAAAGTATGTCTATACTTGTACAATTCCCTTTTTTTAAAAAGTATAAACCTCTACAAAAGAGCTTTAGTTTATTCGCCATGCATTTCGAATGTCTGCTTTCGCTAGTCGTGTTGCTAATATGGCACCGAGTATCGCTCCTGTCAGGCTAGAAATCAAAAACGGCGGAATAAAAAATAAAATACCAAACTCTGTGCCCAATAAAATACGAGCATATGGTACGGCAATTAATGATGCAATTATTCCGGTACCTATCACTTCTCCAACTGCTGCTACCCAAATCTTTCCAAACTTCGCATAAAACAGTCCCGCTAGTATTGCACCAATCATTCCACCTGGAAAAGCTAATAGTGAGCCAGTACCTGTCAGGATTCGAACAATACCCGTCAAAAAAGCGATTAATACAGCTGGACCTGGCCCTAACAGCACCGCTGCGATTACATTGACTGCATGTTGTATTGGGTAAGCTCGAGCAATTCCTGCAGGAAAGTAAACAAACGCCGAACCAGCTACACCAATCGCAACAAACATCGCCATCAGCATTAATTTTTTTGTTTTCATTTTTTTATCTCTTCTTTATATGGCATTTGTAAAGCTGCGATTTGCGCGCCAATATCTGTTGCATTCGCTATCGCTGATATGACAGCGATTCCCCAAACGCCTGCTTGCCACACTTGAACAGCGTTTTCAGAGGTGATTCCTCCAATTCCAACAATCGGCAAGTCAGGAAATTCATTTTTGACTGCTCTAATCCCTTTTATCCCCGCTGGCTTTTTTGCGTCTACTTTTGAAAAAGTTTCAAAAACTGGTCCCATTCCAACATAATCTGCTCTATTTTCGATTGCTATGCGCGCTTCTTCGATCGAATGGACCGAAACGCCCAGTAGCTTGTTATTGCCAATTTTTTTTCGTACTTGCCAAGCAGCTCTATCATCTTGTCCAATGTGGACACCATCCGCATGGATCTTGCATGCCAGTTCGACTTGATCATTGATGATAAAAGGCACGGAGTAATTTCGGCATAATTTCTGGCATTGTAGAGCAAAATTTAACAATGCAGAACCTATTAATGCCGATTGCCCTTTTTCACGCAATTGGAAATGAGTGATGCCTCCTTTAAGTGCAGTTTCTAATACTTCTAGTGGACCCTTTTCTGTTGAACTTTGAGAGCCCATGATAAAATAAATTGCCGGTTTAGTAGAAAACTTCAATTTTGTTTACCCCCTGCTCTTCTAGTCCTCTTTCACGATAAGCTGCATGGTTTGTCGGCCCGTGACCTGCACCAATGTTTAGCGGATCACTGAGCGCAGCTTGGATAAATTGTTTTGCTACAAAGAGTGCTTCTTGCAGACACTTTCCTTTTGCAAGCTCAGCCGTTACTGCCGCTGCAAACGTGCAACCTGTGCCATGTGTTTGATTTGTTGAGATACGGGCTGAACGATACACGATCGATTCACCAGTCGATTGCAGCAAGTAATCTTCCGAATGATTAGGATCCGTTCCGTGACCGCCTTTAATAACGACCGCTTTCGCTCCGAGCGACAAAATCTCCTTGGCTGCATGACGACGACTCACATCGTCCAGAATCGTGATGCCCGTTAACATTTCTGCTTCTGGAATATTAGGTGTTACCACTAACGCTAGTGGCAAGAGATAAACCTTCAATGCTTCTATTGCTTCTTGCTGCAACAAATGTGCTCCACCTTTAGCTATCATGACTGGATCTACAACTAGGTTTTCCCATCCAAATTGCTTTATCGTTCTCGCTGTTTCGTTAATAATTCCAGGATTGAATAGCATGCCCGTTTTCAATGCAGCAATGTTGAAATCATTGCCTACTGCTTCTAATTGCTTTTGAACCGCTTGAATGGTCATCGGATAGATGGCGCTGACTCCTGTTGTATTTTGAGCTGTGACTGCCGTGATAACTGAAGTACCGTAGACACCGAGTTCTTGAAAAGTTTTCAAATCTGCTTGGATGCCTGCCCCTCCTCCGGAATCTGAACCTGCTATTGTCAAAGTTTCTGGGGTTTTTTTCATACAGTTTCCTCCTGTAGAGAAATTCGCTGCGTTACTTCTCGATCCGTTAGACTGGCTAACTGGTTTAGAAAAGCTACCTGGAAATCTCCAGATAGTGCTGCATTTCGACTTGCTCGTTCACCCACAATTGCGTAAAAACGGAAAACGTCTTCAACAGTTTTCATCGGATTATTAGTGGAAACAGCTAGTCCTGCAGCGACTACACTGCTCAATAAACAACCGGTTCCCGTGATAGATGTCATCATTGGATTTCCAAAAGGAATTTTACTCACCGATTTACCATCTGTAATAATATCTGTTGCTCCAGTGACTGCTACAAGTAGTCCTAATTTTTTAGCAGTAGAAACAGCGAGCTTTTTAATGTCTAGAAGTCCTTCTCCCGCGTCCACCCCTTTTGACTGCCACTGTTCTCCAGCTATCGCTGCAAGCTCTCCTGCGTTGCAGCGAAGGACATTAACGTCTACTCTTCCTAAGATTTCTCGAACAGCTTCGATTCGGAATTTGCTCACTCCAGCTCCAACGGGATCTAATACGACTGGGATTCCTAATTGATTGGCTTTTTTTCCGGCAATCAACATACTTTTCAACGATTCCGCATGCAAGGTGCCAATATTTAAAGACACTGCTTGCGATAAGGCAGCAAGTTCCGCTGCCTCTTCATGCGCTTCTCCCATAATAGGCGAAGCGCCGATCGCTAAAAGACCATTGGCTTGAAAATTCGACACGACATGATTTGTAATGCAATGTATAAGTGGTGATTTTTCTTTTATTTGTTGAAACACTTTACACACCTACTTTATCGATTGAATCTATCGACCACGATTGTCTTTTCCAAGCTTGATCCCAAAAATTTAATTCGTAATAGCTGCTTTTTTGGAAATGGTCTTTTAATTCGTTGCGGCGTTTTTCTGGCAATTCTTCTGCTAAACGGTTCATCCGTTCAACTTGCTCCGTAACGAGTTCGCTAAATTCTTCGGAACCGTAAGTTTTAATCCAACGATCATAAATTGGATGATTGGGTTTAGCATTTTTTAATCGCTCCCCAATTTCGTAATACAACCAATAACAAGGCAAAATCGTGGCCAATACATCTGCGAGGTCCCCTGCAGACGCACGATACATATGAGATACATACGCATATGCTGTTGGAGAAGGTTCGAACACTGCCCATTCTTCTTTTGTGACTTCAAGAATTTCCATAAATGATTCATGCAAAGACAACTCAGCCGTGCTAGTGTGTGCCGCATGAATGGCAAAGCGTTGCGTCGTTTCCAAGTCTTTTGCTTTAGATGCACCGAGTGCTTGGATTTTAGCGAAATGTGATAAATAATAAGCATCTTGCATGACATAAAAACGGAAGCGATCCATAGGTAACGTACCATCTTCAATTCCTTTAACGAATGGATGATCGAAACTCGCTTGCCATAGGGGGTCACATTCTTTTCTTACTTCTTTACAAAAAGTCATTTCTCCATCTCCTTTTTTTGTGTGAACTTACACAAAAATAAAAACGCCGCTTCCCAGTAAAGGAAAGCGGCGTATGCAGTCGATAAGAAAATAGCAGACGGTCGCCACTTCCCTCCGCTGGTATGATCCAGATCAGGTTCAAAGGGTCCGAGCTTATGCTCGTCTCAGCCGATATCCGGCTCCCCTAGTGGTGTTTTTATTTGTGTTTTCGACATCACTATATCATAGATTCTGATAATACAATAGTCCTTATCAATTTTCCCACTAATTTTAGACAGAATTGCATGTATCAGTAATCAGCATTTCTTAAAACTATTAATTAATAAACACGGTAATATCATTTTCATTTTTCTCCACCAACTTTTCTACTAAGCTCATATAATCTTTCCCAAATTCCTCCATCCATTCGAGACCACTAATATCTCCACTCCCCAGTTTCTCCTCAAGATACGCATTGATGTAAGCATTTTGTTCGTTCATTTTTTTAGCGTATTGTGTTTGGAACTCCTCAGGTGACATATCTAGTTTTTTAGCTTGAGCTATAGCATATGCACGTACTTGCTTACTGCCTTCATCTTTTGTGTTTTCAGGAGGAAGTTTTCAAAATCATCATGGTTTTTTTCCCCCGTCAACTAAGCAGAAATATCAAGGTCCATTTCCCTCACCTCTTGTTTAATTAACTCTACTTGGATTGCTGAATCCAAATAATCTAATGCGCTATCGTCAGGATATAAAAATCGTAAATCCCCTATTGTAATTTCATGATTATTTACAATAGCGGCTACTTCATGATCCTCGTATGTTGAAAGGCCACTACAACTAGTTAAGACAGTCGTTCCAAGGAAAATCCCTATACACAGAACCTTCTTCAATCCTTCACTTCCTTTGTTAATACACGATTATTATTAGACTTTTATTTAAAAATCGATTGGTGAATTACCCATTCTACTAAGATTCATACGTTCTTAGGCTTCGGAAAGTTTCAGCAATTTAAAATACGTATTTTTTGAAGGAGCGCAACTTAGAATCATTTATTTTTCAACATAAAAAAAACGCCCCCTGAAAGTTCAGGAGCGCTTGTGTTTATTAAACGGTTACTGCTTTTTTCTCTTTTTTGATTTGCTTGCTTCGTAATTGACCACAAGCTGCATCGATGTCGGCGCCTTGCTCATGACGTACGCCACAGTTGATGCCTTTTTTCTTCAAAGCATCATAAAAAGCAGCAATTGCTTCCGGCGTACTTTGTTGATATTGATCGTGTTCATCAACCGAATTGTACGGAATCAAGTTGACGTAAGATAAGTGGCGCTTGTCTTCGAGCAACTTCGCCAATTGAATGGCTTCTTCTACATGATCGTTGACGTCACGCAGCATAATGTATTCAAACGTGATGCG
Organism: Planococcus versutus; assembly: GCF_001186155.3. Taxonomy (NCBI): domain Bacteria; kingdom Bacillati; phylum Bacillota; class Bacilli; order Caryophanales; family Caryophanaceae; genus Planococcus; species Planococcus versutus. Next base: position 2,953,883 of record NZ_CP016540.2, read on the forward strand.
ACGGTTGGATTTCTCCAAGTAATAATCGATCGCAGCCATTAACTTCTCGATTGGATACGCTTTGTTGATTTTCATAATACGCGTACGCAATTCATTAGTTGGCGCATGAATTGAAATTGCAAGGTTCACTTGCAAGCCTTCATCTGCATACTCATAGATTTTCGGCACGATTCCACTAGTCGATACGGTAATATGGCGAGCACCAATAGCTAATCCTTTTTGCGAGTTTACAATGTTTAAAAAGCCCATCAAGTTTGTATAGTTATCGAATGGTTCGCCGATTCCCATAACAACGATATGGCTGACACGCTCTTCTTTTTGTTGTGTATCAAAATGTGCTTGCACTTGCATGATTTGCTCAACAATTTCGCCCGCGTTTAAATCGCGGCTTTTCTTCAATAGTCCGCTGGCACAGAAACTGCAGCCAATATTGCAGCCCACTTGTGTAGTTACACAAACAGAGTTACCGTATTTAAAACGCATCAATACGGTTTCAATCAAGTTGCCATCTTGCATTTTGAAAAGAAACTTGATCGTGCCATCTGCAGATTCTTGCTTGACTGTTTCTTCCAAAGTACGGATGACAAAATTATCTTCAAGTAGTTGAATGCAGTCTTTCGACAAGTTGTTCATTTCGTTGAATTGGGTAACACGTTTAATATACAACCAATCCCACACTTGCGTTGCACGGTATTGTTTCTGGCCATTTGCTAAAAACCAATCTTTTAACTGGTCTATCGTTAATCCATAAATGGAATTTTTCATTTTAGAACCCTCATTTCAAATTTCACAATTGCTTATTATATTACTAAAAATAACGCTTGACAACAACTATTTTTGTTTAGACAGAAAAATCTGATTTGTGCACTTGCTTACTTTCGTGTGGCTAGGGGTACAGAAAGGGAGAAAGGAGTTGTTGTTATGAGCGCTATTACGCATGTAGGATTGGCAGTTCCAGACTTGGAAAAAGCAATTGACTGGTACAAAAAAGTGTTAGACTTCTATATTTTGGCTGGTCCATTCGACTTTGACGCGGCGAATGAAGGTTCAGATGCGATGTCATTAGATCTACAAGGTCCAGCGTTGAAAAAAATGCGCAATGTCCATTTAATGTCTTCAAGCGGTGTTGGCATCGAGCTTTTTGAATTCCAGAATCCTACATATCACGCCGAACACTATTCACCTCATGTTGGTTTCTTTCACATCTGTTTAATTGTCGATGATCTTGTCGATACGATTGAAAAAGTCGTTCAACACGGCGGCAAGCAACGCAGTAAGATTTGGAATGTCAACAAAGGCAAGCCACATTACTTAGTTTATACAGAAGATCCTTTCGGTCACATTATTGAATTGTATACACGCAGTACATCTGAAATTTATGGAAACCGGTAATTGAAAAACCCAGGCTGCCTTTCTTAGGCGCCTGGGTTTTTCATATGTTCAGGAGCTAAACGGCGGCTTCCTTCTTTAGTGTCTAGCTCCAGCAGCCAGCTCCTCGGGGTCGTAAACCAATCTGGCTATGTGGCTGAAAAACGCCACTTCGCCAGCTTGTCTTACGCCTGTCGGAGCTAAACGGCGGCTTCCGCTTTTCTTTAGACAAGTTGTTCTTTTTTTTGTAGCATGGTGCCGTTTTTGGTTAGGTTAGTGTGCCAAGAAAATGCTTTTTCCAACACATGTGGCGTTTGGCCACCACGTGACAAGGCTTCATCGTAATAAGCTCGCATTTGTTCACGGTACATTGGGTGGACGCAATTTTCAATAATAAGCGGGACTCGTTCGCGCGGGGCAAGTCCGCGTAAATCTACGTAACCTTGCTCTGTCACCACTACATCTACGTCATGTTCAGTATGATCTATATGCGTAACGAACGGGACAATACTTGAAATTGCGCCGTTTTTTGCAGTTGACTTGGTAACAAAAATAGACAATCGAGCATTCCGTGCAAAATCTCCGGAACCGCCAATGCCGTTCATCATTTTACTTCCTGACACATGCGTCGAGTTAACATTTCCATAAATATCGAATTCCAGTGCTGTATTGATGGAAATCAATCCAAGGCGGCGAATCAGTCCCGGATGATTGGTGATTTCTTGCGGCCGCAATACCAGTTTATCGCGGTATTTAGCAAAGTCGCCAAACACTTGCGCCATTTTCTCTTTAGACAATGTAATTGATGAAGCTGAAGCAAATGTTACTTTTCCTGCATCAATCAAATCGAAAACGGCATCTTGAAGAACTTCTGAGTATACTTCCATATCGTGAAACTCTGAATCGATCAAGCCGTGAAGAACCGCATTGGCTACTGAACCAATTCCTGATTGCAAAGGAGCTAGCTTATTAGTTAAACGTCCCGAAGCTACTTCCGCTCGCAGAAACGTCAAGAGATGCTCAGCGATTAGTTCAGTTTCTGAATCTGAATCCAAAATCGTTGAAGGAGAATCAGCTTGACTTGTAAATACGATGCCTCTGACCTTTTCAAAGTCGACAGGTATGCCTATTGTTCCAATACGATCATCAACGTGTTGTAACGGAATTGGCGAGCGCTGCCCTTGTTTTCCGGGTTCGTAAATATCATGTACGCCATTAAAAAGTTCTGGTTGTGCCAGATTGATTTCGATAATCACATTTTTTGCATGCTTAACGAAAACCGACGAATTCCCCACAGATGTTGTTGGAATAATCATGCCATCTTCTGTAATCTCTAGTGCTTCAATAACAGCAAAGTCAATCGGTTCAATCACTCCTGCTCGAATCCATTCAGCTGTTTGCGACAAGTGATGATCGACAAATAACATTTCTCCATCGTTTATCTTTCTACGCATAGACGGGTCTGCTTGAAATGGCAACCGCTTATGAACAATCCCCGCTTCAGCCATTAACTTATCTACATCTGAACCTAGTGAAGCTCCCGAAAAGACATTTACTTTAAACTGCTCTGTTTTTGCGCGGTCTACTAACGCATAAGGTATTGCTTTCGCATCTCCTGCACGAGTAAATCCACTTAACCCAAGGGTCATTCCGTCTTTAATCCAAGACGCTGCTTCTTCAGCAGAAACCACTCTGTCTTTTAACTGACTTGCTTTAATACGTAGAAGTTTACTGTCCATTTCCATCACCTTTCAACATCCTTCTTTTTTCTTGTACATTTATTATATCGCATCTCTACTATCCATAAGATACCTCTGACTCCCAAATAAGAGCTTTCTTTTCTATGTCTTCACATTCTTGCAATAAACCAACCAAATATCCATATAAAAAACGCTTTATTGTTGCAAATAACTTGAAAAATGCAATAACCCTTTAAAAAGTACACACTTAATTTTTTGTCTTTATTATGGTGCTGAATCTATAGATTTTTAGAAACATCCCACTTTAAGTCAACAGCATTGACAATAAAGTCCAGCTGAAATAATATAGAAAAGTTCTAGATAGTAAATCCATACGAGTAGATAGAAGAAAAGAGGCTACACGCCATGTCGGCAGACCAAAAAAAGAAAATTTTTATTCTAATGATCAATATGTTTATTGCGGTCGCAAGCTTTGGTATCGTCATTCCGATTTTGCCTTCTTATCTTGTATCCATTAACCAAGGTGGCATAGCAGCTGGCTTAATGATTGCCATATTCGCTGCTTCTCAATTTCTTTTTTCTCCCATTGCCGGTAAGTGGGCGGACCAATACGGTCGACGCAAAATGATTATATACGGATTAGCCGGTTTAACGATTTCCATGTTCGTTTTTTATGCTTCTAATTCTATTTGGGTGTTGTACTTTTCTCGCGTTATAGGAGGCATTGGTGCAGCAATGCTAATTCCAGCTATCTTTGCTTATATCGCAGATATCACGACTTTTGATCAACGCGCAAAAGGAACGAGCATGGTTTCTGCAGCGATGTCTCTTGGCATTGTCGTGGGACCTGGAATTGGAGGGTTTTTGGCAGATTTCTCTATAAAATTGCCTTTTCTGGTATCGGCTTTAGTCTCGCTAGCCGCTGTTCTTTTTTCTGTCCTTTGGTTAAAAGAACATGACGCAACAGATGCAGATCCTGCACTGGCAGCGAAACTAACAGATGAAGAATCCATGTTGACTAAGATCGGTCGTTCAACGAAAATGCCGTATTTTATTCCATTAGTTATTACACTTGTGATGAGCTTTGGTTTATTGGCTTACGAATCCGTGGTGGGTTTATACTTAGACAACCAATTCAATTCTACCACTAAAGACATTGCTGTTATGATTACCGCTACAGGTGTCGTCAGCGTAGTTGTTCAATTGTTTATGGTGGATCGGATTGTTCGTCGGTACGGTGAAGTGGCTGTTTTGATTGCTTTTCTTGGTGTAGCAGCATTTGGCTTTTTGATGTCTCTTTTTGCCGGAAGTTATGCGATGTTCTTTGTGGTTTCTTTAGTAATTTTCTTAGCTACGTCTATTTTACGCCCAGTGTTGAATACTTTGATTTCCAAAATGGCTGAAGGTGAAGTTGGATTTGCGATGGGCATGAACAATGCCTATATGAGTATTGGCAACGTAATTGGTCCTTTGCTTGCGGGTGTTCTTTACGATGTTAATATTGTTTTCCCATTTATTTTAGGATTAATCATGCTATTAATTACTTTAGGTATCACAATTGCTTGGCAACGTTCACGTGCAACAAAGCCTTCACCCATAATTTAATAAACTACAAAACGGAGTCTCATTGCAGACTCCGTTTTTCTATGATTATTTTGCTTCGGCTCTCGCTTTACGTCTCTAATCGCTAGATGTATAATATTTGTACAACATATACTATAAATCTATAGAATGAAGGTCATGCTATGTATAACATTAAAGCTGCCGCCAAAATCTTAGATATGCCGAAAGTGACAATTCGTTCTTGGGAAACTCGCTATAATGCAATCACTCCTGCTCGAACAGAATCTGGACATCGTTTGTATTCGGATCAAAATCTGGAAGATTTAAAATGGCTTAAAATACAAGTGCAAGATAATGGTATAAAAATCAGCGAAGCTGTAAAAAAATTACATGTTTCACGCAAGAAATTTATTGTTCCGACTAATCAAGATACGGAAAAAGAAACGATTGAATACAGTGAACAAATTAATCAACTTTTTCAAGCTGCTGCTGAAATGGATACCGAACGCTTTAACTATTTGCTAGATTTGCACTTTTCGCTATTTCATCATCAAATTGTTTTTTTTCAAATTATTGCACCGCTCATGGTCCGTATCGGAACTGAGTGGGAAGATGGTGTGATTAGTATTGCTCACGAACACATGATTACCAATATTGTGCAACAACGCTTTAATCAATTTTTTCGTGTTTTTCCGATCTTACCAAACTTACCGAAAGTAATGGCATTAAACCCTAGTGGGGAACATCACCAGCTAGGCTTACTTTTGTTTACGTTATTTTTACGTGAAAATGGATTTTCCGTAGCCTACATCGGACCTGATACACCACTAGAAGGTTTAGCGGAACTGGTCACCAAGCAAAACTTTCAATTAATGTGCATGTCGATTGCGGCACCCCGTTTATTACCAGTCGCCAATACGTATATGGATGCGTTAAGTGCTGCAAATCCAGGGATGCAATTTGTGTTAGGTGGCCCTGGAGTGGACTGCGAGCAAATTCAAGGCAATCGTTCGTATCTTGGCAGCGACATCAAAACTTGGCATAAATGGTTAGATGACCAAAACTTTTAATAAGATAAAAAAACTCCCTCAATCGTCGGATTGAGGGAGTTTTTCGTATTTCAAAGTAAATCGAGATCTTGGTAGTCTTTCTGGTAAGGTCCGTTGTCCGTTACTTCGGAGTGATAAAGCGCTTTTAACGCAAAGCCTTTTTCAAGCTCCATCTCTTTCATCAACACTTTCAACCTCTTTTTCAAGTCGGGATGATCGCTAACCAACTGTTCCATTTTGGATTTAGTGTATTTCATTTATATCCGCTCCTTTGAATCTTCTTGTCTTTATTGTACACTGCCATAGATAAAAACGCACTTGCTCAGGGAGTATGTCACTGCTTTTATTGAGTATCCTACGTAATGAAAAAAGGAAATCAATCAATATTAAACCGGCGATACTGATTAAATTCGCCGCAATGGCGCTATCTAGTATTAAGTTTAATGTCGAGAGACAACAGTTCTGTCGTAATCAGAGTGTATTTCTTCAAAAAACTGTCACGCATTTTTTCTTGTTAGATGAGTGTTGTAAGCGGGACCGTGCGTATCTCTAAATGAACGTGCGTAACGCTGGTCTGAGCGTGCGTATTTTTTTGTGAACGTGCGTATTTCTGGCTGGACGCACGCATTTCAGAATAACCGTGCATAAGCCGCAAAAACTAGTTGGTTTGGTCGCTTTTCGCTAGCGAAAAGCTGGTAATTCGGGTTTCAAAATAAGCTTTTGCAAGAAAGTTGCGAATGCTATAATTCAAGTAATTCATATAGAGGAGTGAATAACATAACTAAGAAAATTAGTCCATTGACACAAGCAGACGCTTTAACTCTACTACTAACGAGACTTGGTTATCACCATCCGCAACGGCAATTTCTTGAAAGAGAACTCCATTGGACCACGGCAGGAAAACGTGGAGAAAGCCGTATACAAAAGAAATTCAATGAATTCTATTTTGAAGAAGAGTTCCATATCTTATGGGACGTAAACTTGAAAATCGACAACTGGCCGGTGCAAATGGATGGTCTATTGCTGACTAAATACTGCGCAATCATCATTGAATCCAAAAACATCAGCGGCCAACTACATTTTGATGAACAGACGGATGAATTTTCTCGTGTTAATTCAACTGGAGAAAAAACGGTTATGGACAACCCGAAAGTTCAGCTAAATAAGCATATTCGCTTTCTAACGCAATTTTTTAAACTGAAAAAAATCAATTTGCCGGTAACTGGTTTGATTGTTTTTACCGCAAAAGACTGCGAATTCATTTCTAAACCGCGCGGCGTCGCTAGTTGTAAGACTTACCAAATGATCGAATACCTGTTGAAAATTCTGCTGGCTTTCCCCCAAGAAGCCGAAACGATTAAACTGGCTAAAATCAAGAAATTGATTTTGACCAATCAAACCCCTTACAAACACCCCACATTGTGCGCGCACTATTTCATTGATCCAAAGGATTTACAGACTGGCGTTTATTGTCGAATCTGCAAGACTCTTACGATGCAACGTGACAAGCGCAGTTGGATTTGCAGTAGTTGCGGAGTAGGAGATGCATATGCGCATCTTTTAGCGATTCAGGAATACTTTACATTTGTAGAGACGGCTATAACGAATCGCAAACTTCGTAAGTTTTGCGGCTTCGAATCAAGAGCAGTCGCCACCAGGCTGCTACGTCAGCTAGATTTAGAGCAGATTGGAGAATATAAAGCTTCTTCTTATTACTTACGGGAATAATAGAGTAGGGCTTCCCACTAAAATGGGAGGCTTTTTTCGTCGTTTTTTTGCGCTTTTTTTCTCCGACCGTGCGTATTTTTCTGCGAACGTGCATAAGTCTCACTTGAACGTGCGTAAATTTTTGTGAACGTGCGTAATCGCACGGGAAGCGTGCATATCTCAGTCCAAGCGTGCATATGATGCGCCCACTCCGCTCTTCAATCGCGCACACCTTCTCACGCTCGCACCCCAAACACAAATTGCCTCGCTTTTCGCTAGCGAAAAGCACGAAAACCTAAAAAGGACCTGCGTATTCTGCAAGTCCTTTGAAAAAAGTAACTTTAAACAAACATACCAGCGATTGCTGCGCTCAATAAAGAAGCGAGCACACCTGCTGCAACGGCACGAATACCGAGACGCGCAATATCCGGACGACGTTCTGGTGCAATTGCACCAAGTCCTCCAAGTAAAATAGCAAGCGAGCTGAAGTTGGCAAATCCACAAAGAGCAAAACTAATAACAATAACTGTTTTTGGTGACAAGTTAGCAATTTCAGGAGCAAAGGCTGAGTACGCAACAAATTCGTTGAGCACTAATTTTTGTCCGATAAAGCTACCCGCTTGAACAGCTTCCGCCCAAGGTACGCCAATCGCCCATGCAAGAGGCGAGAAGATAACACCCAAAATACTTTGGATTGTTACCCCTCCAAAGCCGAACCATCCACTAATACCGCCAAGCATACCATTCAACAACGCAATTAATGCAATGAATGCAAGAAGCATAGCCCCCACATTTAATGCTAACTGCAAACCATCAGCTGCACCACGTGCTGCTGCATCTACAACGTTGACTGACTCTTCATCTTTCTCCATAGAAAAGTCTTTATCTATGACTTCTTCTGTTTCAGGCATCATCATTTTAGCCATGATTAAGCCTGCTGGTGCTGCCATGAAACTCGCAGCAAGTAAGTACTCAAGCGGCACACCCAGAAGTGCGTAACCCGCTAATGTAGAACCAGCTACTGAAGCGAGTCCACCTGTCATAACTGCAAACAGTTCTGACTTTGTCATGCCTGAAATAAACGGACGAATAACAAGAGGTGCTTCTGTTTGACCTACGAAAATATTGGCAGCGGCCGAAATCGACTCTGCTTTACTGGTTCCAAGAAGTTTTGATAAAGCGCCTCCCAAAATTTTAATAACAAACTGCATAACGCCTAAATAATATAAGACAGAGATCAAAGAAGAAAAGAAAATAATAATCGTTAGCACTTGAAAAGCAAAAACAAAACCAAAATTCGTGGTGTCCGCGGCAGGACCGAATACGAAAGCAATTCCTTCACCTGCGTAATCGATTACATTTTGTACTTTATTTGAAACAAACAATAACATCTTTCTTCCAAATTCCCACTCTAGCACCATAAAGGCAAATGTGATTTGGATAGTCAATCCGCCGATAATTGTTCGTGGCTTTATAGATTTCTTGCTACTTGATAATAGAAAGGCGATTCCGAGAACAACGAATACACCAAAGATACCCCATAATAAATTCACAACTTCACCTCATCGGTTTTTTATCAGAAAATTAAACAAATACATCGCTTAACTCTACTGTCGTCAGACATCTTACCAAACCTAAAGAAATAAGTAAATATCTATCCTGTGACAATATAAAAACGTTTTCATTTTGAAAATTCTCTATTCATTTACGCGCTACCTTTTGTTTTATAAGGAAAAACACGCAGCCTAAAGGCTACGTATTTTAGAATTATTCTGCAACACTGTTTCTGCGGCGATTGATGCGGTAAAACACTAAGTAAAGTGATGGAATCATTACCAATGTGAACAAGCTTGAGAATGCAAGTCCAGCAATGATTGTAACTGCTAACGGTTCAAATAATGGATCTCCTGACAATGCGACTGGCACGAGTGCAATAATTGACGTGATAGTTGTCAAAAGGATTGGTTTGATGCGAGCATAGCCTGATTCGACAATGGCTTCTTTAATATCAAAGTCCCCTGATAGACGACGTGTTTCTACAAAGTCAATCAACACAACTGCATTTCGTACAACAATCCCTGTTAGAGAAACAATTCCCATAACGCCAAGGAAGCTTAACGGTGTTTGCGTTAAGAACAATCCAAGAATTGCACCAGAAATACCTAAGTAAACTGCGATCAACACAAGGAATGGTAAGCTAAACGATTTAAATTGGAACGCAATAACTAAGTAAACTAGCAAAATGACAACTAAGAACAATAGACCAATTTCAGCAAAGAAAGCTTCTTGATCAGAGTTTTCTCCACCTGTCGATAATTCGTAGCCATCTGTCAATGACTCACGCTCTTTGTCAATGACAGCCAACATTTTGTTTTCAAAGTCATCAATCTCACCAAATGCACGAAGCGTAATTGAACGGTCTCCTTCTTTATGCGGTACCTGTGACAATTTCGTTGTGTCTTCTGGTGTTAGCAACTCATTCATCGGCACCAATGTCGGTGGTCCTTGTTGACTAACTGCTGGAACATCGAATTGAGACAAGTCAATTGGTTGACCATCGTCAATGCCTGATTGCTTCAAGAACACTTGGTATGGCATTTGACCTTCATAAATGGTGTAAAGCGGCACACCTTGTGTCAAAAGCTGAAGTTGATTGGTCACTGAACTAAGCGCAATTTTGTTTTCTTGCAGCGCCTGTTGATTTGGCACATATTCAATCGCTGGAACCGGGTCGCCTAAATTATCCGTAACAATCGTAGCGCCTTCTGCCAACAATTGCTCTTTTAATCCATCGCGAATAGACGCCAATTCTTCAATATCTTCACCTGTAATATCCACTGTAACTGGAGCTCCTACAGGTGGCCCTTGTACAATCGTATCCAAGAAAATTTCGGCTTCTGGGAAACGTTCGCGCAACTCGGGCTGCCATTTATCGATAAAGTCCGAAGCAGTTGTTTGTTCACGGTCAATACGGAATACCACTTGACCGGTGTTGCCCCCTGTGTTGTTCATTGAAGAAGCAAACAAGTTTGGCAATCCTTCACCTGAAAAGATTGAAATTTCAGCAATGTCGTCATCTTCAGATTTGACTTCTTCTATCAAACTAGCAAGAAATTCATCCGTATTTTCAATCGTCGTACCTTCTGCAAGGCGGACGTTCATCGTTACTTCTTCACGGTCAGCTGCTGGGAAAAATTCAAAAGGCGTAAAGAGCGCAAGAGATAATAATCCTGTCGCGATTAACAAGCCTCCGACTCCAACAAGTAAAGGACGTTTTAATACACCACTCAACACTTTATTCGAATAAAACAACGCAATTTTCTCGAGTGGTTTCCCTAAGAATCCAGGAGTATCTGAAATTTTCTTTGCTCTTCGTTTCGTTTTCAAATATTGCATCATGGGGACAAGTGTAATAGACAGCACTGTTGAAGCTAATATCGTCGTAATTAAAATACTGGGCAAGGCCTTGATAAACGCGCCATTGCCACCTGATAGCAATAACAATGGAGAGAATGTCACGACAATCGCCAAACTAGAAGAAATAATCGATGGGTATACTTCACGCACGCCAGTAATCGCTCCATCGCGAGCGGAATCCCCTAGCTTGTAACGCCGCTGAATATTATCGTTAACGACAATACTGTCATCGACTAAAATACCGATGGCAATAATGAGACCAATCACTGAGATTTGGTTCAAGTCAACGCCTAACCAAGGAATCGGAATCATTCCGATGAGTACAGAAGCTAATACAGTCAACGCGACTGCAAAAGATCCGAACAGCGTTAATCCAGCTGTCGTGACGATCAAAACAGCTAAGACAGCGATGGCCAATGAAACGTATAAACTGTCGAAGATTTGATTCACATTATCCGCTTGAGATTCGTATTTCTCAGCTTGAACGCCAGTTGGAAGATCGGTTGCAAATTCTTCAATAACTTTAGAGACCTTGTCATCTACAGAAGGAACATCTTGTGCTGTTTGCAAAAAGACGGTATACGAAATGGCGTCTTCGCCTTCAAACGTCACAATATCTTCCGTTTCTTGATCTATCGTCTCGATCGTCGCAACATCTTCAAGTGGTACTGCCGCTGCTCCTACTTGCAGTTCTTTTAGTTTGTCGATGCCTTGACCTTGTTGCACAGTTAGGCTCACTTGCTCGTTGCCATTATCATGTGTTCCAAGTGACAATGGCTGATTTGCTTGTTGAAGCGATTGGAACACTTCAAACGGCTGAAGCCCATTAGCGGCCAGTTCTTCACTATCGAGTTCAATCAGAACTTGCTGTGAGTTTAAACCTTTAACCGTTGTTCCAGCAACTCCAGAAACAGCTTCTACTTCTTCAGAAAGCGTAGCTAACGCATCTTCCATACTTGCCAGTTCTTCTTTGTCTCCGTAGAACATATACGACACTAAAGGAAAAGTTAAATCTAGTTTTTCCACTGTTGTTTCTGATGCGTTGTCTGGAAATCCTGAAGCTGCATTTCCGGCCTGCTGCTGAATGCTATTGATCAATTCATCTGGATTTTCACCATCTTCTATTTCTAACGTGATGATAGAAGCAGAATTAGCAGAAACAGATTGCAGTGAAGCAATGCCGTTTACCTTTTGGATTTCATTTTCCAGTGGATTGGTTATGGACGTCTCTACTTCTTCAGGTCCTGCACCTGGCAAGATTGTTGAAACTAATACGAGGCTTGGAGGTGTTTCTGGAATTTCACGTTGAGGTAATGTGAGAAAGACATATGCTCCAACGATTGACAGAATTAAAATTAAAAATATGAATAACTTGCTTCGATCTAATATATATTTCATCAGTTAGCCTCCTCTGCATTTTTTGTATAACTATTGTATAACTATGCATTTAAAAACACTAGTAAAAAGCTCCAAAAAACCAGATGACGCGCTCATCTGCAAAAAGTATTTTCTCCACTAAAAAAAGACAGCTTTAGTAGCTGTCTCAAATTCACGGTTAAAGATTTTGGAAAAACAAACGAATTACGTCAATTCCTCCAATGATGTTACCAGCTGCAGTTCCTAGATTTGTCAAAACCACTACGAGTAGTACGCGTGTAACTTTATTGTCCCAAAATCCTTTAAGAGTAAACACATCTTTCGACAATGTTTGGAAATCCCCCACATTCGGACGACGAACATATGCTTGTGCTAGTCCAGAAAACCACCCAGCGGCTAAAAGAGGATGAAGGGCACCAATAGGGCCACCGACAAATGCGGTCAAAATCGCTAATGGATGGCCAAAAGCAATCGCCGCTCCGATTGCACCAAGACATGCAGTCCACAAAATCCAACTAATGGTTTGATCGATACCGGCCGCAGGGTTATTCATAAACGTAATCGCAATCATCACGACTAACGCTACAGGTATTGCCCAACCAATAATCTTCGGCCACTTTGACTTTGGCGGCACTTCTGATAATTTTACTAAATCGTGCTCATTATGAACTTCTTTAATAATACCTGGCACATGAGCTGCGCCAAGAACAGCGACAATTTTTTTACCAGGCGCTTCTTTTATTTTTTGTGCTAGATACTGATCGCGCTCATCAATAAGCGGTGTTTTTAGTTTTGGAAAAGCTTTCGTAAAGTCATCCATTACCGCGTTCAATGTATCTTGCGACTTCATCTTCTCCAAATCTTCTTCTGAAATGGTTTCTTTACTGAAAATACTGAAGAACACAGACGTCAATAACTGTGCTTTACCCATAAAACCGATATTGCCCCAAATACGCGAAAACGTAACTTGAATATTGCGATCTGCTAGCACCAGCTCTGCTCCTATTTCTTCAGCGGATGCTATGCCTTGAATCATTTCTTGCCCAGGTTTAATACCAAACTGGTCTGCAAGTCGATTTTGAAAAGAAGAAATAGCCAAGTTCATTAACAATAAGCTTGCTTTTTTATCTTTAATCACTTGGAAAATGTCGGTTTCTTTCCATTTGCTGTCTTGCGTTACTGATTCAAATCGTTGCGCATCTAATTCAATGCAAACAGCATCTGGCTGTTCTGCTTCAATAACTGCTTTAACCTGTTCTGCACTGGCTTTAGAAACATGTGCCGTGCCGATGAGGATCAATTCTTTTTCACCATATTCTATACGTGTGATATTGTCATCCATCCTACTGTACTTCCTTTATAGAACTTTATTTCTTTTCATGCATATGAAAAGACTGTCTATTTTATATAATGAATCACATCAGCAAAAATATCAATGCTGCACCCTTTTATTTACATGCTAAAAGTGATTTCTACTTTAGGTAACATCACAAATCAGTCGCATTAAAGGTATCGCCTTCTTTTAAATTACCGGACTTAAACCCTTTTTTAAACCATCTTTGGCGTTGTTCGGAACTACCGTGTGTAAAACTCTCAGGTACGACGTAACCACGGGACCGCTGTTGAATGGTGTCGTCTCCTACCGCACTTGCTGCAGTCAATGCTTCTTCTAAGTCACCTTCTTCTAAATAACCCATACCTTGTGCATGGTGGGCCCAAACACCAGATAAATAATCGGCTTGCAGTTCTAAGCGCACTTGCACTTTATTGTACTCTTCTTCGCTCAATTGATTGCGTAGCGGCTGTACTTTTTCCATTACACCCAGTAAATTTTGGACATGGTGTCCGACTTCGTGTGCCACGACATAGGCCATAGCGAAATCACCTGGCGCTTGAAATTGCGTTTGTAATTCTGTGTAAAAACTCAAATCGATATACAGTTTGTAATCACCTGGACAATAAAATGGACCAACTGATGCACCTGCTGTTCCACAGGCAGATTCAACACTGTTGGTATACAAAACCAGTGTCGGCTCTACATATTCCATGCCTTCTTCTGCAAACACTCTTGTCCATACTTGTTCTGTGTCTGCCAGAACAACTGAGACAAATTCAGCCAGTTCTTCTTCCTCAGGTGTCGTATTGTACGGTTGGTTTGAAGTGGTTCCTGGTGATCCACCTAATTGATCTAAAATGATGCCTGGATCGCCCCCTAAAAATGCTACCAGCAAGACAATTAAAATACCTCCGATGCCGCCACCTGCAACAATCGCGCCACCCTTGCCTCGTCGATCTTCAACGTTTCTACTCGCTTTTCTGCCTTTCCACTCCATAAAAGTCGCCTCGCTTCGAAAATATTTTAATATCATCATACCCTTTGTTACCGCTATGCTAATCCATTTTAGACAACTGATAAACTAAAAATCGTTCGCGTGGCTCTTTGTAAAAATCAGGAAGTGGAATTTCATTGATCAATTGAAAAGTCGTTCGCGTTTCCAAATAATCGCGATACTCTTGTGAAGCAAAAAACAATATTACGTTGATTGTTCGTGGCGCTTTTTCAGCAGAACGTAAAATCTGATTTAGAAATGCGATAAATACCTGGACAGAAAAAGGGTTAAAAAAATAAAAAACGTTATCTTGCTTTGCTATCGGGTATTGCTGTGCCAGTCCATTGTAAAAAGCAATACTCGTTTCAGCATCTTTATGTTTTTGGATATAACGCTTTTTATTTTCCAGAGCTTCTGCATAAAAAAGGGCATTCATTTCGATTCCTGTACTCCTTACTCCAAATAAATGATGAACGTAAAAATTCAACCTTCCTTTGCCACAACCGACGTCTACAAACTGGTCTCCTGTTGACAACGTGTACTGCTGAAACAGTATATCTAATAGTTTGTAAGGCGTTGGTTCGTAACGGTTGTGATGCAAAGAATCTGTAAATCCTTGTTGGTTTCCTACTGTGATAATGTTAAGTTTTTGTTCGTCATTCTGTTCATCCATTTTATTCACCTTCTTCTACCCCATTTTACTTTTCGTATCTTGCAATTGATAGAACAATTTGTTATAGTACAGCTAATTCAATATTTCTTGCTCTTGTTTTACAGGAGTAGGATAGAGGCGCAAAAACCATCAGTACGCAAAACGAGGAGTAGGAGATCCGTTGACGTTTGCCAAAAGGGGGATTTGCCGAAGTGACGGAAATCTCACATTTCTGTTCACTGGGTCTGCATTCAATAAGTGCAGGACTGTCATATAGGAAACTATATGGAGGGCTATCTGATGCACAGAAACGAATCATAAACATTGTTTCTATTGCAGCAACAGGCTCCCTGTTGCTGCTTTTTTGTTTATTCGTAACTGCTCCCTCACCTCTAAGCTACGAAAAAAATTAGAAAAGGGTGTGCTTTTTATGAACTTCGGCCAACTTATCACAGCAATGGTAACACCGTTCGACCATCAAGGAGAAATCGATTTCCAGGCAACTGCACAACTGATTGAACATTTAATCAGCCATGGTTCTGACGGTCTTGTTGTGGCAGGAACAACAGGGGAATCACCAACTTTATCGATAGAAGAAAAAGTATCATTGTTCCAGTTTGCTGTCACCACTGTAGCTGGACGAATTCCGGTCATCGCAGGAACCGGTTCGAACAATACGCGTTCATCGATTTCATTGACTCAACAAGCAGAACAAGCAGGTGTAGACGGCATTATGCTCGTTACACCTTACTACAATAAGCCTTCACAAGAAGGCATGTTCCAGCATTTTCAAGCCATTGCCCAGTCTACGCATTTACCCATTATGCTGTACAATATTCCAGGACGCAGCGTTGTCAATTTGCTTCCAGAAACCGTTATCCGTTTATCTCAGATCAACAATATTGTTTCCATCAAAGAAGCAAGCGGTGATCTAGATGCAGCTTCAGAAATTATTGAACACACATCTGAAGCTTTTTCTGTCTACAGTGGCGATGACAGTCTAACTTTGCCAATGCTATCTATTGGTGGTACAGGTGTTGTTTCAGTCTCTGCACATATTATCGGCAAGGAAATGCAAGACATGATTACAAACTATAAAACAGGTAACGTAAAAACAGCAGCGTCGATTCATAGACGATTGTTGCCAACAATGCACGCAATGTTCGCTGCGCCAAATCCGTCTCCGGTTAAAGCAGCACTCCATATTATAGGTGTTCCGACTGGTGGCGTCCGCTTACCAATGATTTCACTAACCGACAGAGAAACGCTGACATTACGCAAGTCTTTGCCAAACTTACAGTCTGAAGCAGTGACAAATTGAATACATTAAAAAAACGCTGAAGCCCAGGGGGATCCAGCGTTTTTTTAGTTAAGCAATATTCAGTTTGAATATCACAGCTATTGTTAACAGATTTTCATTCATTGCCAAAGACACAATTTCTTCCATTGGCTTTTGCGTTGTATAGAAAACTGTCAGCTCTGGATAGCAAACTTCCTACTTCGTCTCCAGATGCATAAACCGCGACACCGATACTTACCGTAATAGGTACATGCATCCAGTCAGCAACTTCTATGTGCTTACATAAGGAGTCAGCCATAGCTAAGCCTTCTTCAATTCCTGAGTCTGGCATCACGACGACAAATTCCTCTCCTCCGAGACGCGCTACAATGCCTATCGTTCCAACTTCCATTTCTAAATGCTGTGCTAATTCTTGCAATACTGTATCACCTATTTGGTGACCATATGTATCATTGACTTGCTTAAAGTAATCGATATCCAACATTAAAAGAGCCACTTTCCGACCATTTTGCGCCTGCAGTAACAAGTCATGAAGTCGCTCTTCTAAATAGCGACGGTTTTTCAAACCCGTTAACGAATCCGTGACGGACAATTGTTGAAGTGTCGAGTTCAGATCAATCAGTTGTTGCTGTTTGTTTTCTACTTCGCTCATTAAATGTTGCAGTTTCTCGTATGCTTCTACCGTTTCACGATTGATCTTTTCTGCATTACGCTTGGCTAACAAGAGTTCTTTTTCGTATTCACCACGAACACTCATCTGGATCAATGCACATTCGTACACTCCATTTTGCTCTACTGCATTCATCAAGACTGGCATATGTCCTGCCGCACTTTTCAAGGTCAAAAACATTTCATTTACAGTGCCGTGCATTTTAATAGCAGGAGTAAAGTACGTTTGGAAATACATCCGAGAAGCGATCGTCAGTAAATCATGAATATGTTGTGGATTTTTTACGCTTGTCAAATTCCGCAACGTGCTATTCATTTCAACGACACGCAGTTCCTCGTCCAGAACCAAATAACCACAAGGAGCTCTATCGAGTTGCTGTTCCACGATTTTCACTCCTCTATTCTGCTAAATACGCCTTAATGCGTTTTACCGTTTCCTCTGAATCACTCAAATGTGGATTGTGTCCCATTGCTTCCATTACAACCAATTGACTACCTGATATATGATCGCGGAGATATTGACCAATTTCTAATGGTACAATGGCATCAAATTTTGGCTGAAGAATCAACGTAGGGATTGTAACTTTATCTAATTGGTCACGAAGATCTGAAGTGAATGTTACTTCAGCGAATTGACGAGCAATCGTCGGGTCATTTGAACACAGCAATTGTTCAAAATCTGCAGCCAATTCAGGACGTTCTTCGTTTTGCATGACGACAGGTGCCAAATACTTCGCCCATTCTTTATAGTTTATTTCCATCATGTCTAATAATTCATCGATATCAGATTGTTCAAATCCGCCACTGTAGCCAGGTTCGTTCATATAATAAGGAGATGGTCCAATCATAATCATTTTCTCCATCACTTCTGGACGTTCAATTGAAGCGAGCATCCCAATCATAGCGCTGACAGAGTGACCGACAAATAGTACTTGCTCTAGTTCTAACGCATCGCAAACTTCTAGGAGATCTTGTTTGTACCCATCTAATGTGCTGTAGCGCTCGGTCGAATAAGCTGTTTTATCGCTTTTCCCTGAGCCAACATAGTCGAATGTAACAATTCGATAATCTGTTGCAAATTCGATAATCGTATTGTTCCATACTTGCTGATCGCAGCCAAAACCATGACCAAATACGATGGTTTTTTCACCTTGCCCGCTAACTTGAACATTATTGCGTTTTAAAATATCACTTGCTGGTTTAACTACCATTCTAATTACCATCCTTTGTGCACTTCTCATTTAAAAAATAATTATTTGCAAAAGTTAAATATACCCTAATCATAGCATTAAAAGTTTTATTTAAAAGGATGGAAACAAAATGACTTATCGTTTAAACGATTTTCTTTTGTGATAAGTCTATATAAATTTAAACAACAGCAGATTTTTATCTGCTAGATTAGAGCCTCACACTTCCAACCGGTCCGGCCACGAAGACTCCCGTGGGACAGCAAAAGCAGAAGACTCCGCAAGAACGTCAGTGACGAGGAGGCTGAAGCTGAGCCCACAGGAAATCGGAGTGGCTAGACCCGGTAGATTTATACACGACTATTCATTTTCGGGATACTTTGTCTACAGTCTGAACAGCAGGTTTTTATCTGCTGTTGTGGAGTAAGTTCGTTTTACCAACTTGCTTTTTTAACACCAGGGATCTGACCTTTGTGCGCCAGTTCCCGGAAAGTGATACGCGACATTCCAAATTTACGCATAAACCCACGGGGTCTTCCGGTCACTAAGCACCGATTCGTCAAACGAGTCGGTGAGGAATCCTTCGGCAAATTGGTCAATGCGTGAATATTTCCTTGTTCTTTAAATCTTTGTCTTTGTTCAGCAAACTGTGCAATTAGCTGAAGCTGCTTATGGTGTTTTACAATTTTGGATTTCTTAGCCATCAAATTACCTCCCAAACATTATTTTGTTTCCCCATGAACCGTGACTTCTTTAAAATGTAGACTGTGTTTTTTAACTCACTTTTCTCAGGGTTTGTCCGTTTATTTTTTGTCGTGCTGTATTTCGGTTCACTTGCTTCTGTAGATGCTGATTTAATGTTGACTCGCATTTTTTCTCCTCCTTTTGTGCCTTTTAACTTCCTCTTAAACAGTAATCATTACGCTTTAAAGTGTATTGAAAAATTAATAAGAAAGCAAGCGTTTGTTTTGAAAAACAACAGGGTACATTATTATTACCTTACTCTACAGGTGATCTATCACTATTAGGAGGAATTGACAATGACAAACAAAGAAACAAACTTGATTCAGTCATACGATGTACAAGCGGAAGTTTTACACAAGATTAGTGAATTGAAAGCACAAGGCTATAAAGAAGAAGATATGTATGTGATCGCCAAGCATAACGATCAGCTTTCTATGGTTCAAGGTCAAACAGATGTTCATTTAAATGTACAAGAAGACGATGACATGATGGGTAAATTCAAATCCTTCATTTCTGGTGAGGATTCTACACGTGATGCGTTTAAGCAAATGGGATTAGGAAACGGTGAAGCAGACGATTACTACAGACAAGTTGAAGATGGCAAGCTGGTGCTTTACGTAAATAGCGATTACAGCACATCGTACAAGCCACATGCTAGTACTCAAACGAGTGCGCGAGCGACAACTGCGGAAGAAGAACATTTGCGTTTGCATGAAGAGCGCTTAAGCGTTGACAAAGAACGTGTGCAAACAGGTGAAGTGAATGTTGGAAAGCATGTTGTTGAAGAGCAACAAACACTCGAAATCCCTGTTGAACGCGAAGAAGTTTATGTAGAACGTCGTCCTGTAAACGAAGAAGTCAACTCTGATAAAACTGGTTTGACGGACAAAAACGTGTATGACGATGGCGAAACCATTCATATCCCTCTTTCAGAAGAACGTGTAGAAGTCAGCAAAAAAGACGTCATCAGTGAAGAAATCGTTGTCAAAAAACGCACAGTTCAAGACACTGAAGTGGTAAACGAAACCGTCCGTCATGAAGAAGCGGATATTGATGAACAAGTGGAACCCAAGAAAAAAAACCACAATTCACTTTAACAAACAGAAAAGACGTATCCGGATGATTTTATCTGGATACGCTTTTTCATGTCTTGGTGCTGCAAGGTTTATCAGCAGCGCAGCTACGGGTAAAAGAGCTTATGAAGATAATTGGTACAAATGACATAGGGGGAGTTAATGATGGAGAAAAAAGAAAATAAACTCGTCGGTCTTTTTGATACACAAGCGCACGTACTGATGGCAGTCGGCGAATTAAAAGCTGCTGGATTTGAAGAAGAAGAGCTGAATTTAGTCGCAAAGCACGATGAACAAATAAATTTACTAATTGATCACACGGCTGTCCATATTGATACGCAAGACAGAGACAATTTTAAAGGTAAAGTCATCGCCTTTTTGGCTGGTGACGACATCACGAAAGATGCTTTTAACCAGATGGGATTAGATGCGACAGAAACAGACTATTATTTCCAACAAGTAGAGAATAACAAACTTCTTCTTTATACAAACAGTGAATCGGCAGCTACACATCAACTGGACTCTTCTCTACCACATACATCTCATGATGACACTGAAGAGCAAAGCCTTGCTCTTCACGAAGAACGATTAAACATTGATAAAGAGAAAGTTCAGACCGGCGAAATCCAAGTCCATAAGCAAACGGTAGAAGAAGATCGAAAAATTCAAGTACCCGTAGAACGCGAGGAAATCAACATTGACCAGCATGTCATTTCTGAAGAAACGACCGCAGAAAAAGAGGCACAGACACTCACACCCGCCCAAGCATACGAAAAGGGAGATGCTATTTATATTCCATTAACTGAAGAACGTCTCGATATCGGCAAAAAGAAAGTCGTTCGTGAAGAAATTGTCATTGGCAAACGAAAAGTAAAAGACGTTCAAGTTGTCAACCAAACCGTGCGCCGAGAAGTAGCTGATATTGAAGAAACTGGAACTGTTAATAAAGTAGAGAAATAAACAAAAAAGCAGCCGTATTGGCTGCTTTTTCGTTTATAGAACTGCAGTCACAATAGCAATAATGATCACTGCAACGATTGCAATAAAGACAATTGCAGGAATCGCGATAATGAAAAAGCCTTTCCAAGCGGAGAGTCTATGCGCTTCTCCTATTGCTTTACATTGAACAAAGAATGTCCAAATAGAAACAACTGATAATATAAGAGTCAAAATGATTGATAACGGACTTTCGTTCTCAAATGGCATTTCCCCTGCTTGTAGAAAATACGTTTCTGGAGACAGCAATATCCATAAAAGAATAAAGGGAATCAACCAAATCTGTGTAATTTGACTAGTAAGTACCGCTCTAAACATTTCCTTATAAGTTGCTTGTCCTTTAAATAAACGACCGATCAATAAGTAGATCCCTGCTCCGACAGACGTACCCACAATAGCTGCCAATGGGCCAACAAGCAGCGCCATCAATAAAACTCCTAGTAATGGAAAACCTTGTTCTGCACCTTGATTGCCAATAAGAACAGCGACAAAGCCTGACAAAACGATTAATAAAAAACTAAAATTAGACTCCTTTTCTTCTATAACATATCGGACTGTTTCACGCGGTCGTGTCCAAATTGCTGTAAATGGATTTAAATTATCTCGGTATTTCGTTTGTTCCAAAAAAACCCCACCTTTTTATGTATTGATTCTATTCAACCACATTGGAATAATAATGTAAATATCGGAAATTATATCCACTCTGCTTTTTTCACTACCACTGAACCCTCGTCTCTTCTATTCATCATGCTATACTAAAATTATTCGTTAACGAAAGGATGATTTTTTTGTCAGAACTTACTCATTTTAATGCCCAAGGACGCGCCAAAATGGTCGATGTTTCCGACAAGCAAGACAGTGTCCGCACAGCACGTGCGACAACTTCTGTCTTATTAAACAAAACCATTTACGAACAAATCAAAGAAGGCACAAATAAAAAAGGTGATGTCTTCGCGGTTGCTCAAGTCGCTGGCATTATGGCGGCTAAAAACACGTCACAGATCATTCCTATGTGCCATCCATTAGCACTTAGTGGCGTAGACATTGAATTCCAATGGACTATTGATAAAGAGAAAAATCATTTCGAAGTATTGATAACCGTTGAAGTGAAAACCAAAGGACCTACAGGTGTTGAAATGGAAGCCCTCACTGCCGCTTCTGCTACCGCTTTAACGATTTACGATATGTGCAAAGCAGCAGGCAAAGAAATGATTATTGGACCGACCATGTTGCTCCAGAAAACTGGTGGGAAGTCAGGAGATTACGCGCGCAGTTAGTTTTTCTTTTAAGAATTTGAAAACCCTTTGACATTGTCGACAACCTGACAGTGTCAAAGGGTTTTTAGGTACAGACTTATGTATGTTCTTGGTGTTTAGTCAATTCCGTATAGATGTGATAAATTTCCGGCAAAATCAATCGTTCCATTGCCAACTTTACAGCTCCACGCGATCCCGGCAAAACGAAAATAGCTTTCTCATTCACTACACCTGCAGTCGCTCGACTAAGGAGCGCTTTTGTACCAATATCTTCTGTGAAACTAACGTACCGAAAAAGTTCTCCAAACCCTGAAATTTCTTTTTCAAAAAGCGGTTGTACAGCTTCTAACGTCACATCGCGTTTCGCGATTCCCGTTCCTCCAGTTGTAATTATTGCATCAATTTCATCTCGCTCTAACCAGTCAGAAATCTGCGCTCGTATGGCGCCAATATCATCCGCAACAATTGCATAATCTACAATGACCCACTCGTTATCTTTGGCGATACGTTGAACAAGTTGACCGCCCGTATCCGTTTTTTTTGTTCGTGTGTCACTGACTGTTAAAACTACGATTTGCAGCTGGTGATTTGTTTGGAACGTTTCCGACATACAAACTCCCCTTTCTTTTCACCCGAATACTTGATGGTATAATTTACGACCTTCTGCCACATTGTGAACACTATGAATTAGCAAACGACCATTGCCGAATAACACCATGCGATGACCAAAGACTTCTAATTCAACAAAATAAGGTGTTCGTTTTACGCCTGCATGAAGTCGGATGCCAGCTTTTTCCGCATCATCCAACGTGATCGGTCGGTTTGGATCAGGCAATATCTGTACAGCATCTCTACCACACAGTACGGCATAAGCGCTAACGTTTGTTTCGTTTAGCGATGGATATACAGCGTTTTCTCCACAAGTTTGGCAGTTTGGGTCTTGAATGCGCGAAACACCGATATCTAATT
Source organism: Planococcus versutus (assembly GCF_001186155.3). NCBI lineage: Bacteria > Bacillati > Bacillota > Bacilli > Caryophanales > Caryophanaceae > Planococcus > Planococcus versutus. The sequence continues at coordinate 2,977,240 of NZ_CP016540.2, forward strand.
GGCTGTTGTCCCATAAATTGAAATGATAAATTTTTGTGCGCATGGCTTTTTGGTTACCACTCAGCCATTTCAACGCTTCTGTACTTTGAAGCGCCGCTGCCACTTGTACTGCTGGCGAAATAATGCCAACCGTATCGCATGTTTCGTTGATTGCGGGGAGGACAGGCAAAAGACAGCGAAAACACGAGCTTTCGCCTGGAATAAACGGAAAGACAACACCTGAACTGCCAACACAAGCTCCATAAATCCATGGCACATCAAACTTTACAGACGCATCATTGATCAACAAACGGGTTTCAAAATTATCTGTCGCATCTAAAATCAAATCACTAACTGCTGCCAGCTTTTCCATTCCAGGGGCATCTAAATGTTCTAAATATGTGAATAACTGCAGATCGCTGCGAATGGCTTTGAGTCTTTGCTCTGCTGCCGCGACTTTCGGCAACATTTGATGTGCATCTTCTTCAGTGAATAGTTGCTGGCGCTGCAAATTTGATCTTTCCACGTAATCACGATCAACCAAATGAATTGTTCCAATGCCCGCGCGCGTTAACGTTTCCGCAATTGCTGACCCTAAAGCCCCACAACCTACAATCGTTACAGTTGCTAATGACAGCTTTTGTTGGCCTGCATGACCAAATGGTTTGAATAAAACTTGCCTTGAATAACGTTCATCCATATTCATTCCTCACTTTCTATCCGCTTGATGCTCAAAACGGTGTGTTTGTTCTTGCCACTTTCCCATGATTAATGACATACTACAAATGCTTTCAACGTACAGGTTCTTCGGTCATTTGCCCTTTTTCAATTCGCAAAATCTGGTTTGCAAGTTTCTCGGCATCTGCAATCCGATGTGTCACAAAAATCATCGGAATTTGCCATTGCTGATGAATTCGCATTAATTCATGTTGACAACGATCGCGGTTAGCGTCATCTAAGGCTGAAAAAGGTTCATCAAGAAGCAAAATATCCGGCTGCGCAGCCAAAGAGCGTGTCAACGCCACTCGTTGCTTTTCGCCGCCTGAAATTTGATGGGGATATTTAGCTAGCAAACTTGTAATGCCGAGGATTTTCGTCAATTCTGTAATGTGCGAAACATCCGTTTTTCTAGGCACTGCGTAAAGAATGTTTTGTTCTACAGTCAGGTGAGGAAATAATGCATAATCTTGAAACAAATAGCCAACTTTTCTCTTCTGAATTTTCAGTGGTTTTTGATGATGGTTAAAAAAATCTATTCCATTTAATGAAATCTGTCCGGTATCTGGATGAACAATACCCGCTAAGCAATTTAGCAAAGTAGTTTTGCCCGAGCCAGAAGAGCCAACTAACGCCAAAATTTCTTTGTCTAACTCAAATTTTGTCTCTAAGCGAAAATGTTCCAATTGTTTTTGAAAATCCACTTGCAGCATTTGCTCACTCCTTTCCTATACGCACTGCAGTTTTTCTGCGCCAGTAATTGACCCAAGTAATAGCAGCTACTCCAAGAGAAGAAATAATTAACACCCAAAACAAGGATTTCTCCATGTCTCCCGCTTCATATGCAAAGTAGATAGCTAGTGGTACGGTTTCTGTAACTCCCGGAATGTAGCCTGCAATCATCAGTGTTGCACCAAACTCACCAATGCCACGGGCAAAAGCCAAAATTAGACCGGCCAAAATACCCGACCACGCAAGCGGAAATGTAATCGTTCGAAATATTCGCCATTCCGATACGCCCATCGTGCGTGCTACGTTTTCCCAACGTGGATCTACTTTTTCAAAAGCAGCCAAGACACTTTGATACATTAACGGCAAAGACACAACAAAAGACGCGATTGCGGCACCAACCCATGTAAAGACGACGCGAAATCCAAACCACTGTTCCAATACAATCCCCAATGGCCCATTCACACCAAACAATACAATCAATCCAAAGCCAATGACTGTTGGCGGCAACACTAAAGGCAATAGAATTAGGGCTTCAATAAAGCTTTTGCCGAAAAATTCACGCCTGCTCATCAAACGGGCAAGTGCTAAACTAACAAAAAACACAAAGACAGTCGAAATCGTTGCGACTCTCAGTGATAACCATAGCGGAGACAAATCATACGGCATCATGGCACTGCTCCAACTGCCGGTAAAAATCCGTATTCCTCCAAAATTGTTTGTCCTTGACTACCTGTAACAAAATCCATAAATGCTTTTGCCGCATCCTGATTTTTAGAATCAGCTAGAACAGAACCAGGATAAATAATAGATTCTGTCTGTCCAGGCACTTCAAGTATGCCTGCTATTTCCCGGGAAATAGCTGCATCTGAAGAGTAAATAATGCCAAGCTCCGCGTTCCCACTTTCAACATAAGTCACAACTTGACGAGCGTCTTTAGCATAGATAAGACGACCATCGAGCAGCTTCCACAAGTTGAGAGTTTCTAATGCACTTTTTGAATAAGCACCCAAAGGCACACTGTCTGGCTCTCCTATCGCAATCGTTGCTTCTGGATTTAAAATAAGGTCTGAAAAATCGGCATTTTTTGGAAATTCTTCCACTGAAGCTAGGACTAATTGATTTTCAGCAAACGGCTTAACACTCTCTGCATTTACCAACTGCTTAGATTCAAGAAGGTCCATATCTTTCTGACTCGCTGATAAAAACAAGTCAGCTGGTGCGCCTTGTTCGATTTGACTCCGCAACTTACTCGAAGAGCCATAGTTAACGGTCATTTCAATATCCGGTTCTACTTTAAGAAATTCTTCTTCCATCTTTTTCATAACTTCTGTTAAACTCGAAGCTGCTGAAACAAATAGCTCCTCTTCTTTTACTGGTGAACTGGAACAGCTACTCAATACAAGAGTTGCCGTTATAAGACTGAGTATTTTTTTCATTTACAGGGCTCCTTGCTCATTTAAAGTTTCATCTAGTTTTTCAAGTAAGGTTTCAGCTTACTTCCATTATAACGCCAGCAGCAGAGAAGCTAAATCCTTTTGTGAACAATCTTTCGCGTAAACGGAGAGTCTGTCCTTTTTAAAGAGATTTAAGTTAGAATAAAAGAAGAGCAACGTACATTTATAAAGTTGGGAGGAATTGCTATGAAATTTGGTATTATCGGCACAAACTGGATCACTGACCGCTTTATCAAAGCGGCCAAAGAACATCCTGAATTCACGATTGGAGCAGTTTACTCGCGTACACTCCAAACAGGCAAAGCGTTTGCCTCAACATATAACATCACAAACGTCTACACCGATATGAGCGAAATGTTCAGCAGTGGCGAAATCGAAGCAGTTTATATTGCTTCACCTAATGCGCTACATGCTGAACAAAGTTTAATAGCAATAGAACACGGCATTCATGTTCTTTGTGAAAAGCCTGCCGTAACGTCAGTTGAGGAAATGGATCAACTTATTGAAGCGTCTCGTGCTCATAACATTACTTATATGGAAGCGATGAAATCAACATTGGTCCCTTCCTTTTTAAACTTGAAGAAAAACATTGATAAAATCGGTCCCATTCGCCGTTTTGTTTTTCATTACAATCAATATTCTTCGCGTTACGATAAATACAAAGACGGCATTGTCGAAAATGCCTTTAAACCCGAACTTGGCAACGGCGCGAAAATGGATTTAGGCGTTTACTGCATCGCTCCGATTATTCATTTGGTGGGGGCACCCGAGTCAGTGATGACAAACCGATTCTTATTATCGACAGGTGCTGATGGTCAAGGTAGCATGATTTTAACGTATCCGCGCATGGAAGCGGTTATTATGTACTCAAAGATTTCGGATTCGTTTATGCCGAGTGAAATCCAAGGTGAAAACGGTCTTATTGAAATCGATCGCATTAGTGATCCTAAAAAAATTACGATTAAGTACAGAAATGGACAGACAGAAGATTTATCTGTTGCCCATGATTTCGACTCGATGTATTACGAAATAGCAGAGTTTATCGACTGTGTGAAAAAAGGACAGCATGAATCAGCAATCAACACTCATGCTATTTCACGTGAAGTGACGAAGTTGTTAATGTAGGGTTTAATTCAGGAAAAAAGAAAGCGATGCAGGCGAACGCTTTCTTCTCTGTAGTCAAGCATTCCCTACCTTTTCCAAGTGAATGAGCATTGCCCAAAAGCACAATGGGGTTGCTTTCCGTTCCAGCGCTCGCTTTCCGCGGGCACGGCTTCAGCCGCTTCACTCACTGCGTTCGTTCCAGGGTCTTCAGCTCGTGCTGTTCCCGCAGGAGTCGAGCGCTTGCACTGCAAGCACTTGAAGAGATTAGCTACAGAAGAAAATCGGCAAACATCCTCGCGATCTCTTCTAGGTGTGTTGTACTTAAGATATTCAGTAATAGATATAGAGTAGCTTTAATTTTGAAGAATAGCTTATTCAATTAAACAGCAAAGGACGTGCCTTATGATAAATGGAGTTATATTTGATTTTGACGGGTTAATTTTTGATACAGAAACTCATCAATACCGGATTCTTCAAGATATGTTTGGCGAGTATGACAGTGAATTACCCCTTGCGTTGTGGCAAAACGAAGTGGGTACGGATGGTGGCTTTTCGCCGTTTCATTACATGGAGCAGCAAATTGGTAAGCCTGTAGAACATGAGTTACTAAACAAACAATATAAAGAAAGATTTCTTTCTGTTTTGTCTAAAGAAAAACCACGCGATGGTGTCGTTGAGTACTTGGAAACAGCAAAAGAAATGGATTTGAGAATTGGTTTGGCATCGAGTTCTAGTTATCGCTGGGTTTCGAGTCATTTAAAACGCCTAGATCTGTATGATTACTTTCAGTGTATCCGAACATCGGACCATGTTGAAAAAGTAAAACCCGATCCTGCTTTATATCTACAAGCAGCTGAGCATTTGGATTTAGCTCCTGAGACATGTCTTGTTTTTGAAGACTCGGCTCATGGTGCCACAGCGGCAAAACGCGCGGGTATGAGTTGTGTAGTGGTGCCGAACAAAATCACGAGCACGATGGAATTTGGTCACGTAGAGCACCGCCTGGATTCGATGGCGGATATGCCGTTGAAAGATCTTTTAGACTTTGTAGCGACTATAAAAGTAAAATAGTAAGATTCGAAAAGATGGTTCAGGCGCAATGCCTGAACCATCTCTTATTTTTTCATCGTATATTTTCGAATTGCTGGCAAAATTTCTGTCCCGATCAAATCGATATTGCGCTTTAAACGGTCGATCGGCACCCCACCAAAATCCATTTGGGCAATATAGCGTTGATGGCCAAACAGTTCATGTTGGTAAAGGATTTTTTCGATAATTTGCTGTGGACTGCCGATGTTCATGACGCTATCCATTTGAGCACCGTGCATGAAGGCAGCTTGTGGGTAACCTTGGCCGTTAGTTTTTCGCATCCCTTTGTCCACATGCGGATAAACTTCTTCCATCGCCTGTTGTGTGGTTTTCGCCACATTGAAAAACCCAGCAGTCGCAACAGGCAATTCAGAGGGATTAAAGCCACTTTTTTCCGCCGCTTCACGGTAAGCATCAATTGTATGTTTGAATGTTTCTGCAGGACCGCCGAGCGTCGCAAGCATCATAGGAACACCGGCGCTTCCTGCTTTAATCGCACTTGCTGGGTGTCCACCAACCGCGCGCCAAATGGGAAGCGAACCTGTAAGCGGACGCGGAATAACTTGTGCGCTACGTAACGGAGCACGAAACTTCCCACTCCAATCGACCGTTTCTTCTTTGTTGAGTTGTAGCAGCATCTCAAATTTCTCTTCATACAATTCTTCGTAATAACGGATGTCGTAGCCAAGCAAGTCAAACAATCCAACACGCGACGCTCGTCCGGCAATAATCTCTGCACGGCCATTTGAAATCAAATCGATGGTCGCGAAATCTTCAAACACACGCACCGGATCTGACGTGCTAATAATAGTAGAAGAGCTGGAGATTTTGATATTTTTCGTTGCTTGCGCAATCGCCGCGAGTACCACCGTATGCGCTTGAGTGGCAAAATATTCTTGATGGCTTTCACCGACACTGAAAAAGTCGAGTCCTGCCTGATCTGCTAGCTCTGCCAAGCCAATAATTTCTTGAATACGCTCTCTTGCTGAAATCCGCTGTCCTGTATGAGGATCTGGCAGATGATCCCCCAACGTATAGATTCCAAATTCCATGCCTTTTTCTGGATTGATGCGATACTGTTCCATATCCACTGTCCTTTCTATCTCTTGAATCATACTTATACTTTTTATTTTATTTGTGTAGCAGCAATCGCAAAATAGATACTTTGTTCCTCTGAAAAGATTATGCGTTCAAAATGAGCGTTAAATCCAGCGTTACCTATTAGTTACCCATAGAAAACCACACGCATTTTGCGCTGTCAGATTCATAGGAAATCTAGTCGTCTTCTCCACACATAAGATAAGCCTATTCGACTTCCGTTACTTGGTCTTTTGTGTCTAAGTCATAGCTCCATTCCAAATAGCGCAGGCCATCGGAGTTCAAATGTTTTTTGGCATTTTTCATTACCGTGAGTAAATCATTTTTATCCATAAAATAAGAAATTACGTCATGAATAAATACCAAATCAAAATCGCGCACTGCGTCGATTATCTCCATTTCGCTTTGCATATGAAGGCAATCTGGATTCAGTACCCGACTAATTTCGATCATATTCGGAGACAAGTCAGTTAAGGTCATTGAAAAAATTTTTTAAGTAAAAAGCATTGCTACCTCCATCCGAAACCAAACTCGATTGCGTCTTGGATATGGGGGTGATACTGCCATGATGCTCAAAAAAGACGGGCTTCTTCTTCGATTCCGTATGCTGGGACATTAATGGCCACCATTTATCCAACTCCTTATACAGTTTCATGTAAATCACCTTCTCGCTTTTTTATCATTATATAACTTGGCACGAAGATTGTACTCTATTTGATTTTCTCTATAAAAAACGACTTTCCACATGATTGGAAAGTCGAGTAAAAAAAGCTTATGGTGCATTTATGCTACTATTTTAGCTCGTTCTGCTATTGTGCCTTCTTTACCAGATATGATACCTGCAATCAAGATAACAATGGATATCAATATCAAGAATATCAAAGGCAATGTCCACCCGCTGCCGATATCGTACAAGACGCCTGCAAAAACAGGACCAACAGCTGCCAGCATGTAACCAAATGATTGAGCCATCCCCGACAATTCTACTGCTTCTTTTCCATCTTTCGTTCTTAATGTAAAGAATATCATTGAAAGACTAAATCCACTTCCTCCAGCAATTCCAAGACATACGGCCCATAACGGAACCAGCACCATACTCCCAAAAAGTAAGCCTGCAAATCCGGTCATAAACAACAAAGCCGTAGCAATCGCAAGACCGACTTGATTTTTTAACTTCTCAGCAATCACTGGAACTACGAACGTAGTCGGAATAATGGCCGCTTGCATTAAAAAGACCATCCATCCGGCAGAACCAGCATTGTACCCAATGGTGTTCAGCATATCTGGCATCCAGGCGATTAAGGTATAAAAAACTAAAGACTGTCCTCCCATAAAAAGAGTGACACTCCAAGCAAGCGGGGATCGCCATAACTTGGTTTTTTGTTTTGGTTGTCTCGTTGCTTTTGACACGCCTCCTTGCTGTTTGCGCAATTGCGGAAGCCACACGATTAAAGCGATGATGGCAAGTATTCCCCAAATCCCGAGCGCACCTTGCCACCCCATGTTGCCAACACTAGCAAGCGGAACACTCAAACCAGAACCTAACGCACCGAATATATTCATAAAGACTGCGTATATACCCGTCATGACACCAATTCGGTATGGAAAATTCATTTTAATAATTCCCGGGATCAACACATTTCCTATAGAAATCGCTAATCCAATAAGAAGTGTTCCGATAAACAGGAAACCAATTCCCGTTATAGACCTTATGGCAATTCCGATAATCAAAAATATCATTGACAAACCAATGGTCCATTGCATGCCGATACGGTTTGCAATTTTCGGTGCAAATGGAGAAAGGACAGCAAAAGCAATTAAAGGCAATGTCGTAACCAATCCTGCGACCGCATTGCTTATGGCAAGATCTTCACGGATAAACGACATGAGTGTTCCTACTGACGTGATCGGCACACGTAAATTTGCTCCAATTAACACAATACCAATCAACAATAACCATCCGGCTTTTTCAGTATTGTTTATTTCTGTTTGTTTCTTCATACAAATCCTCCAGAGCTTACTTCTATATTCTTTCGAACTATCTATATCGTTTTGACGTATACGTTTGCACTTGTCACCCGGCAAAAAATGATGGAATGACTAGCACCTTGGATATTGTAGCGCTAAAAAACAAGATTGTATATCGATAGAATATATTCTCAAAAATCAAACGAGTAGGATATGTCCGTATGTTATATCTTGCAATATCATTTTCAAAACAAAAAATCTATCCTTAATAAGGAGAGATGACCGTCATTCTATTTCTTTAACGACTGTGTGCGCATAAAGATCATGTGGGTATTTTTCACCTTTGTACCTATCATAGCGTGCTCGATTTTTCACATACATGAAGGCACCTATCGTATCTCGGTGCACGATGTGTTTGAGAATTTGTTCTGCGCTTAGCTCACCACCGGCTTCATCTTTTAACGCAATACCTATCGCTTTCTGTCCGACTGTTTGCCCGTTCACTCGTAGCTGCGCATACTCAAGCCCCCAGAAAACTAATGAAGGCGAAACTATCTGGTGAAAAAACGGACTTTTTATTCTCTTTTTTAATAACAGTTCTGCGCCCAATGACACAGTAGCAGCAATCATCGAATCGATCAACAACGCTTTAGCTCTCTTTTTCGTTACCCTATACATAGTCATTACCCTACCGTTGTAAGTAATAAAGCAAAAATTAGTCCAACAAATACTGTTTCAGTCCAATCATACCAATAGCGCTCTTTGTCTCTATGGAGCACCCACTCTTCAAGCCCTGTAACAACTATTTGGAGAACAAAGAGACCTGCTAAAGGACTGATCTGGACAGCTAAAGAAAGTTCTGTAAAATCTAGTTCTGCAATTAGATACATACACGTGTAAATAAAACCGATGAAAATAACTCCTTGCAAAATCATTACGTAACGATTTTTGTCTTCGTGAAAAATACTTCTTGAACCTCTTTTGATTCCACGCTTTTTCTTTAAATATACGTTCGAGAAAAGAAAATAAGAAATGACAAGAACAAATAACCCCATATACATCACAACTTCCATATGCAAGTACTACTATACCTGTTAAAATTCTACAAAAGAGACGATTTCACCTGTTACTTATTTTTCTAATCGATTGGAGGCATATAGATTGAGCACAGATACAGATTCACTTGTCACTTTTCTTATCGCCTTTGGCATTCCAATCACAATGATGGCATGGGCTTATTTTAAAATGAACGCGACTGACCGACAATCCGTGAAGTCCGATTTTGCATCGCCAAAATTTTTATTGAGTATGGGCTCGTTTGCATTCGGGGTTTTCCTCATTGAATTTAGTGACACTTTCTCTATTTCCGTATTAAAAACAGTCGGTCTTGTTCTACTGATTGTAGGTGGAATTGGTTCAAGCGCCGTTACGTGGAAAACTAGTAAAGTCAGAAGTCTACTTCTTCTCGCTTTGTTTTCCATTATGGTTTACTTCCATATTAGCTAACTGAGATCTGTTTGCGCATGTCTTGTTTAGGGAATTGTTAGCTTAATGGTATGTGTTACAAAAGGAGTGTTGACCGTGATCTTTTTTATCGTTTGGTTATTGCTAATCGGCTATGCTGTTTTTCTTGCACCCGGTGGCGGAACAGACCCAATTGTGTCGAGCATCTTCAGTGGTGACCTTGGTGCCATTGATCCACTCGTACTCGCTGTATTCAATTCGCTTGGTTTGTTTCCGTTAATGTTTGTTACTCTCTTGTTGCTCAATGACCGACAAAAATGGCCAGCGTGGCCGTTCGCGTTGCTGTCTTTTGGAGTTGGTGCTTTTTCACTTCTTCCGTATTTTGCATTTGGCAGTCGACAAGTAGATAAAAAACTGCGAACACCTACTTGGCTTGTCCGCTTTCTAGGCTCGCGCTTTTGGCTGATTGCGTTAATGCTATTTTGGGTCATCAATACACTTACCTTGTTGCAAGGATTTTCCTTAGCCGCTTACCAAGACGCATTTTTCGCATCCGGTCTTGTCTCGGTTATGACTGTTGACTGGTTTGTGCTTTGGGGCTTGTCGATCTATACCGTTTACCGCTTTTATCCAGGTGCTAAGCGCAAGTCACTCGCTTGGATTCCAATTTTGGGACCTGTACTTGTGCTGTTTCTGAATAAAAAAGCAACACAATAAAAAAGCCGTTACGCAAATTACAGCGTAACGGCCTTGTTTATGTTGTTTTACTGAGCTGTTAATCCACCATCAATGATAAACTCTGAACCTGTAGAGTAGCTTGCATCGTCAGAAGCTAAGAACAAGACCATGTTTGAAACTTCTTCAGATTGTGCAACGCGTTTCATTGGGATTGTTTTCGAGAATGCCTCTACAGCTGCTTTTGTATCTTCTTGAACAACCATTGGAGTTGCAATAACGCCTGGGTGTACAGAGTTTACACGAATACCGTAGTTTGCGCATTCAAGTGCTGCTGCTTTTGTCATGCCGCGAACTGCAAATTTTGTATCGGTGTAACCAATTGCGCCTCCTACTAAACCATTCATAGAAGAAATATTGACGATCGAACCGCCGCCTGCTTTTTGCATAGCTGGAATAACTGTTTTCATGCCAAGGAATACAGATACTTGGTTAATGTCTACAATGCGACGGTATTCTTCTTCTGTCGTTTGTAAAATTGATTTCGCCATCGTAATGCCCGCGTTATTGACCAACACGTCTACTTGACCGAATGCTTTTTCAGTTTCTGCTACTACTGTTGCCCAGTCTTCAGCATTTGTCACGTTTTGTTTAATGAATAATGCATTGTCTCCAAGTTCTTTCGCTAACGCTTCGCCTTTTTCTACGTTCAAGTCAGTGATGACCACTTTTGCACCTTCATCGATGAATTTCTTCGCATGCGATGCACCCATGCCCTGTGCCGCACCCGTAATAATTGCTACTTTGCCTTGTAATCTTGCCATTTTCTATTCCTCCTATGGTTTTACTGGAAATCGATTTGTATTTACACTACACTTGTAAGTTAACAGATAAATAATCACTTTGTCCATTAAAAAGATTCCATATTTTCGTTCGTTTGTACACTCATCCATTTTGTGGACACAAGAGGAGGAAAAGTAAGATGAATAGCACAGAAGATCGTCGCATCCTTCGAACACAAAAAAAATTGAAAACTGCCTTATTGCAGTTATTGAAAGAAAAAGAACTCTATCAATTAACCATTACAGAAGTGGCAAAATTTGCTGACTGCAACCGCGTTACGTTCTACTCACATTATAAAGATTTAAACGAATTGCTCGCAGCTATCGTGATAGACCACTTAGAGAATCTTGCAAGTGATTTCCGTAAGAGCTTTCAGAATCTAAAACGCTTTTCTTCAACCGACGTGCAGCGTCATTTGCCAATTTTCGAATACATTTATCAACATCAGTTTATCTTCCAACTAATTATTAAAGGAGAAGTACTTCCTGGTTCACAAAATCAGTTTTGTGAAACGCTCGTTCAGATATCTGCTACAGAGCTACAATTGGAAGAAACGAGCGACTTAGAAATCCCCTCACTCAATTATTTTATGACTTATGGCAGTTTGGGCTTTTTCTTTTACTGGATCCAACAAGATTTTAAAGATTCTCCCAAAACCATGGCGGGTAAACTTGCGAAACTTCATGGCAAAATGTATGACGGTTCGGTAGTGTTGGATCAATAACTATAACGAAAAAGTCCTGTATAACTGTATTTTCCGAAGCTTCTCGCTCGCTTTCCGTGGGGCGGGCATCGAGCCTCCTCGTTCGCTTGCGCTCTCTGTGGGGTCTCTCAAACCCGCTATTCCCACAGGAGTCGAGCAAACGCTTCTCCAAATACGTAGATATATATGTTGAACTAATAAACCTATAGTAGTCGATATTCCGTAAAACAGCTCGCTTGTCGGGGGTTCGCCAAGGTGTCTTCGCTATTTTGCTACATCTCTTCAGAGACACTTCCCAGCAAAGACGCGGCTTGGGACTGGCCGGAGCAATAAGACGAGTGGTTTTCTCGGCTTATTGTGGGAGGCTTGTCCATAGCGCCGAAGCGGCATATTTCTTGGATTCTTTAGTTCAATCTATATAGTACATTTTTTAGCTAGTAAAAGGACTTGCTTTTTATGAAATATAGTAGGTGATTAACTTATTCACCACTCTGAAAAAGACATACCTCTAAAGAAAATGCTTTTTTTATTTGGATAACTACTCAGTTCATTTGACTTGATGCAACTGTGATAAAGATAATAATTGCAAGTCCTCCAAGTGTAGAGTTAATAAGAGATACTTGATATTTTCGCGAACCTTTCAAGTACTTCCATTCTAAAATAATTTGCATGGCACTCCCTATGAAGAAAATCACAAATAACTAAAAGAAAAGCCCTTCTAACGAACCTTGCATATTAATTCCTAGAATAATAATCGCCACTATCATTAGCCAATTATTCCACCGCTCAAATTTCTGGACTGGAACTCCCGCTTGCTCTTCTTTATCAATTTCAAAGCGCTTTTTCAAAAATATTCTTAAAAAATGAAAACCAAAAATAATCAGTAGCCAAATAATCCATATACTCATATCCATATCTCGCACCTCCTATTAACTTACCTATTCTACGAACAAACTGGATTGAAGTTTCAGTTATTCTTTTTATCAGCTTGACTAGATGATTAGGTTGGCATGAGTTACCCACAATTTATCTATTAATAAAGCGGATCCATTGATAAATGGCTCATTTATTGAGTACAACCTTGAATATGTGGATGGTTTCACGTCTATTTGGGGATAACTTTGTCGTTTCGTCATTCTTTATCACTTATCCACATGTGGACAATTAAACAACACCGGCATCTATTCCTTGTTTTTGATCTATTAACCCATTTCTACAAAAGAAAAATTCGTTTTAGTGTGAAATACCTGCTATATGGGTATTTTGTTCTTATACAGGCAAACGGTTTTACAGGTTAATTAACTAGCTTTATTAAGAAAAGAGGTGCACGTGATGGAGCGGGATCAAAACAAAAATGCTTTAAGCCAAGCAGCTTCATGGTTTACAAAATGGGTCTTGAATAACAAAGCGGTCGCCATACTGCTTGTGGTGTTATTAATTTTATTAAACTTGCTACTCTTACCAAAAGTCAGTTTTATTTTTCAGCCATTTACCGCTTTTTTTGATGTCATGGGGTTGCCACTGATCATGGCAGGTGTTTTTTATTACTTGCTCAATCCACTTGTCGATTGGATGGAAACCAAGAAATTTCCACGATCGGCTAGTATTTTAATCGTTTTCGTAGTGATTGCGGGATTGCTCGCTTGGGGCATTGCCACATTGATTCCCATTATTCGAGAGCAAACGATGAGCTTACTCGAAAACTGGCAAGACTATTTAAACACATTTGTCTCTCAAATTGACAGCTTGTTCCAAAGTAATTTGCTGTCACAGCTGCAAACGCAGCTAACCGGCGGGACAGAAAGTTTGTCTACTTCAATTACTGATCAAGCAGATAATGTGGTTGGGTCTACTGTCACAGGTCTTGGCAGTGTATTTGGGGTATTGTCAACGACTGTACTTGCTATTATTACGACACCGTTCATTCTTTTCTATTTGCTAAAAGACGGTCATCACTTGCCTTACCACATCATGAAGCTCGTACCTTCAAAAATGCGCGAACATAGCTATTTGTTGCTCCGCGAGATGAACTTGCAAATTAGCCAGTATATACGTGGTCAATTGCTTGTTGCCTTTTTTGTTGGGCTGATGTTTTGGATTGGGTTTAGCATCATCGGCCTGAAATACGCATTAACACTTGGAATATTGGCTGGTGTGTTAAACCTCATTCCTTTTCTTGGTTCTTTTATCGCTTTTGTTCCCATTGTCATCATTGCCATCGTCGTCCATTCACCGTTTATGCTCGTTAAAGTACTAATCGTCTTTTTTATCGAACAAACATTGGAAGGACGCGTCATTCAGCCGCTTATTCTTGGCAGTAATCTACAGATTCACCCAGTCACCATCATTGCGGTCTTATTAACTGCAGGAAATCTCTTTGGTGTTTTTGGTGTCATTCTCGGGATTCCGGCTTATGCTGTTCTTAAAGTCATTTTGAGGCATTTGTTCACTTGGTACCAAACGTATACTGGACTGTATGCTGATGACTTTAACCCAGCGCCAAAGCCTATCGTTTCAGAAAAGAAAAAGAAAAAACAACTAAGCTTAAAAAGAAAATTAAAATAAGTTTATCGCAGAACTATTCTGTAGAACCATCAAATAGAAAGGGGCAATTATGTATGAATCCGTTTAAAGCGATTCGAGTCAACGAACAAGATGACCAAGTTACTTATGGTTTAGAGGAAATCACGATCGATGGATTATCAGAAGGCGAAGTCTTGATCAAAGTTGCCTATTCTTCAATTAATTACAAAGACATGTTAGCTGTTCAGAAAAACACCGGCGTTATTCGCAATTACCCAATGACACCTGGAATCGATTTGAGCGGAACAATCCTTGAGTCGACAGATTCACGTTTCACAAAAGGGCAAGAAGTCGTCGTTACAGGGTTTGAGATGGGCATGAGTCACACAGGCGGTTTCTCGGAATACGCACGTGTGCCTGCAGATTGGATCGTCCCGTTGCCTAGTAACTTGAGCTTAAAAGACGCGATGGTCTTCGGAACAGCTGGATTTACTGCAGCACTGTCTATTGGTGCGTTGGAAAAGAGCGGGATGGACGCAGCGAACCATCCCGAAATTTTGGTTACCGGCGCAACAGGCGGAGTCGGCAGTATCGCACTTCAGATTTTATCGAAAATGGGCTATAAAAACATTTCCGCTTTGGTGCGCAAAGAAAACCAAGTCGAAGTTGCAACATCACTTGGCGCTACGAACGTCGTTTTCGCAGATGACTTAGGGGAATTGAAAAAGCCATTAAACAAAACGCGTTTCGATTATGTGGTCGATACGGTCGGCGGAGACATCACGGCTGTACTGATTCCTCAACTTGCTTACGACGGCAGCATGAGCATGTGTGGCAACGCTGGCGGCTTGCAAATCACGACAACGGTCTTGCCGTTTATCTTGAGAGGGGTAAGCTTGCTCGGCATCGATTCGGTGAACGTACCGATTCACAAGCGTGGAGCTATCTGGGAGAAGATGGCCAACGAATGGAACATCACCCAAACGACTTTAACGGATGAAGTAACGCTTGAAAAATTGCCTCAGACGATTGAAGCGATTAAAAACGGCCAGCATTTAGGAAGAACGATTGTGAAGTTGTAGGATTTTTTAGGGTAAAAACATAAAAAAGAAGGGCTGCCTCAAAAGGTCATAAAAAATGACTTTTGGTGACAGCCCTTTTATTGTTCTCGAAAAGACCGGCTAATTGTCATTACGGCGGACGCTTTCCGCGGGCACGGCCTCTGCCGCTTCCTTCGCTCCACTCAGTCCAGTGGCTCCAGCTCGTGCTGTTCCCGCAGGAGTCGCCGCCTTCATTTCAATCAGCCTATTCTCAAATGTAGACAAAGTAAAATCAAGCATTGATCTTACTTATAGAGACTCACGAGACAGCAGTTTTTTATGTAAGTACATTTTTTACCCGCTACTTTCCAGTCATGCGAATCCCGTATCTAGTCACCGATTACTGTACGCATTGCCAGCAGTGGCGAATCAAAATACGTGTCTTCCATATATAAGAGCTGGTGTTACAATCAATTTTCTTCACTTGTAATGTAGTGATACAACTTACTTTCTACAGTATTCTCTAACGCTAAATGCATATGAACAACCGGTATTTCTTTTAGGTTTTTATCCGTCATTAACGCTTGCTCGATGTTTTCTTTATCTGGAAGAGCTTGACCCACATAATAAAAATCGCCGCCTTCATCATCATCTTTTTTGATAAACAAATGAACGTCAATATTGTTTTCCGCAGCATCTATAATGGTTTTTACTTCTCCAGACGCCAAGGTGCGATTACTTCTTGTTGACCATTTAAAGATTTCAGGACTGATAAAGCCTTCTGTATAGGCGACGCTCGATTCTACTGCATCGTTTTTGTGATACGTAACAAAAATCGGACAAGAACCGTGCTTTGTTTTATAGCCATAAATCGTGGAACTTTCATCACTTACCCAATTTAATAAGCGGCACGCATCTTTACGTGTGTATTTTTTATAAAGCGTTAGCGCCTGATCACATTTGTAGTTTTTGCTTAGCTCATTAGCGCCCATTACTAAGTCCATGAGCATCGCTCGGAAGCTCGTATTCTTCTTCAAGCTTTCTTGAATATCTTCATTAAAATAGATGCTGTTCTCTCTGAAAACCACAAGTGGTTTGCTGCCATATTTTTTACGTGGGCCTTGGTTGAAAAAACTCAAATCCAAGACACGCTGTACCGAAGCTAAAGTTTCGAGGTTGGACGTACAATTATGAGATTTTATAGACTGCTCATAGATGTCCATCGTGACTTGCTCTTTTTCTATTAACAGTTCAAGCAACAAGATCTCATGCAGTCTTTTGCCATTTAAAATTTCTAGTGAAAGCATTGTTAATACCTGTTCCTCATAAACAGTGACAAGCGGATTGATTTCCTTCAACTTCAGTAAAAAATGATGATAGGTTGTGTATTTCTGAACAATCACTAACGGATCAATAGAGTTGTGCTGAATAAAATCCTGAAGCTGTGGAATGTGTCCGATTCTATTTTTTAACTCTAGATAAGCTTCTCGAAGAATCTTCATATCACTTAAGTTACTTTTCTTAATCGCTGAGAACACTCGATTTTTCGCAATTTCTTCAAAATTCACTGTGGAAATCCCTCTGATGTAGCTGGTATCTTTCATTCGGCGGCGAATATTATCCTTGTTTTGTGAACGCTCACCTGACAACGCGACTGGAATGAGGTAGTTATTTTTATAGTTACCGATGAAATCAATGATGGTTACGAATTCTTTTGATCCGTGCTTGCGAAGACCACGGCCCAACTGCTGGATAAAAATAATGCTAGACTGTGTTTGTCTTAGCATTACCACTTGATTGACACTCGGAATATCGATTCCTTCATTAAAAATATCGACAGTTAAAATATAATCAATGATGCCATTCTCTAACCGGTCAACGTATAAAATTCGTTCTTCTTGCGAATTTTGGCCAGTCAATGCGACCGTCTTTAATCCTCGTCGATTCAATTCTTCTGAAAGTTTAGTGGCTTCTTCTTTTCGGCTGCAAAACATGAGCCCTCTCACTTTTTCACCTGAATGTCCGTAGTAATTGATTTTTTGCAAAAGATGAGCAACTCGTTCTTCTGTTATCAATTTCGAAAAAGCAGTTGCTTCGTCAATCACGCCTTCTTCATATTCAACATCTGTTACGCCAAAATAATGAAACGGACACAGCATGTCTTCTTCTAACGCTTCTTGTAAACGAATCTCATACGCTACGTTATAGTCGAATAGCTCGTATATATTAAAATCATCGGTTCGTTCCGGTGTTGCCGTCATACCCATGAGAAACTTCGGTTGGAAATGCTCGATGACTTTCTGATACGACTTAGCTCCCGCTTTATGCACTTCATCAATCAAAATATAGTCAAAAGCCTGCGAATCTAGTTGATTGAGCGTTGCTTCTTTTGAAATGGTTTGAATCGTCGCAAACAAATAACGCGCATCGGTTTCCCTCAAATTTCCTGAAAGAATTCCAAAATCACTTTCTACTCCACCCATTATTCGAATAAAATCAGATTTTGCTTTTTGAAGAATTTGTTCTCTGTGAACGATAAACAGCATTCTTTTCGGAGCAAAACTTCGGACGTCAAAAGCAGATAAATAAGTTTTCCCTGTCCCCGTTGCCGAAATCACCAAACCTTTATCATTTCCTGCTTCTCGCACTAACTGTATTTGTTGAAGAGCAGCTTCTTGCATTTTGTTCGGCTTGATATTGATGGCTTCTTTTAACGGATTTTCAGTATACACTTCCGGAAATTCAGCTACATTTTTTAATTCTTTGCGGTATTCAATCGGTATGTAGCATTGCTCATAGCTTGTAATCCACTGTTCTGTCAAAGGCTGTGCATTTTCCCAAACCTCTTCGAATTGCTGATAAAAGTGATGGACCAATTCTCCATTTTCATGAGAACTCAATTTCACATTCCACTCATAGTTCACTTTCAAGGCTTGTGCCGTTAAATTAGAACTGCCAACAATTAAGGTTTGATGCGTTTGATGCGAAAAGATATAGCCCTTCGAGTGGAAGCCTTTCATGCTTGATAACCGGACTTCTACATTATTGATTTTCATAAGTTCTTTAAATACTTTAGGCTGATTGAAATTTAAAAAAGTCGAAGTTAAGATCCTTCCTTTAATTCCTTTTCGGTTAAGATCCGATAAATGAGTTTTTAAGGTCGCCAAGCCACTTTCTGTCACGAATGCTACTGAAAAGAGAAACGATTGACAGCTATCTAACTCTTCTGTAATAGAATTTAATACAGTGTCATTTGTTTTCGTGTTGTTAATCAGTAAAGTCGGCTTGAAACGGTCACCACTCGGTTTTGCTTGGTTGATAAACCCTTTATATAGAGAGTCTTCTAAATTCTGAAGAAAATTCATCTTTGTCCCTCGCTTCTCTCGTCTAACTCACTTATCTTTGAGCTGGGTAGGTTTGTTTTAATTTCTCTATTGCTGGAATGTCGGCAGGTGCCCACGCTAGCTGATCCAATTCATGCACATTTACCCACTTAATCGCGATATGTTCTGTTAACTGCGGCGTTCCTTCAACTAACTGGCAGTAGAACGTAGTCAAATGAACAATACCAAAATCATACTCATACACCGTATGCTCTACTTGCTCACCAATTTCTACATGACAATGCATTTCTTCTTGAATTTCTCTCTTTAACGCTGCTTGCGGCGTTTCAGCTTCTTCTATTTTGCCTCCTGGAAACTCCCAAAGACCGGGCAAGCTCTTTTTCATTCCTCGTTGTGCACATAAAATTTTGTCTTCCTTTATAATGACTGCTCCAACTACATGTAACCGTTTCTTCATAAAACTTCTTCACCTGCTTCTTTTTATTTAACCTTTCAATTCTTCTCATTCTATCATTTCGTATTCTAGATATATTCCTCTTTTCGATTTAAATTCACTTTTCAAGTGGATTGTATTTGCAGTTATTGTTCTCATGGTCATACTGAGTGCGTTTACGCTTACAACTCAACGAGAGAAAAAACGGACTATCCTCGTCTTTTATGTATGGATAATAGTCGTTCTCATACTGGTACTCGTTACTTTAACACTACTTGGTGGAAAACCTCATCACCGCATTTCTCTTACACATCCATCGCTATGGATTTTTGGGTTTGGGGTATGTCAGAGCTAAAAAACAGATAGTGCATAATGGCAGCTAGAGAAAAAGCCAAAGAAGCTTAAAGCAATTCTTTGACTTTTTTCATGGAGTTATTCATCTAGTGATTGGACCGGTCAAGTCTACTCTTCTAACAGCTCTTGCAATTCCTTCACCACATTCTCAGGAACTCCACCTGTCACTCCTGCGACTAAGTTTTCTGCTGCTTTCATCAGCATGGCTGCACGGGTTTGTTCTGTGGCAGATCCAATATGTGGCAGAGCGACAACTTGTTCCATCTGCAAGAGGGGGTTGTCTGTTAAAACCGGCTCTTGTTCAAAAACGTCAAGTCCCGCCCCGCGAATTTCACCTGTTTCTAAAGCGCGGACCAAAGCGCTTTCGTCTACGACTGCTCCTCTCGCACAGTTGATCAATATTGCTGTGTTTTTCATTTGTGCAAATTGCTTTTCGCCCATTAAATGGTGAGTTTCAGGAGTCAGTGGCACGATCAAAACAACAAAATCGGATTTTTTCAAAAGTGCTTCCAGCTCGCTGTAGACGATGCCGTATGTTTCTTCGAGCTCGGGTTTTGGAGTTCGGCTATTGTAAAGAACGTCCATTTCAAAACCAAAACGGGCTCTTCTAGCAATTTTCTCACCAATGCGGCCCATTCCGATAATGCCCATAGTGGTGTGATGGACATCGATGCCGAACAACTCCTGGGATTTTGTTTGCGTGTTCCATTTTCCTTGCTTAACAAAATTATTCAGTTCAGGCACACGTCTCGCAGTGGCAAGCATCAAACTCATTGCCAAATCCGCTACCGTTTCATCCAGTACGAAAGGTGTATGTGTACCAAGTACACGGTGCTGTTTCATGGCTGCCAAGTCAAAAGAATCGTAGCCGACTGCGGAATTGCTGACAATTTTTAAATGAGGTGCTTGATCGAGCAGTTCATTGGTAATTGGTGCATGTTGCACGAGCACTCCTTCCACGTTTTTCACTTCTTCCATGAGCACATCTAGCGGAATCGCTCCTTCTCCTTGCCACTTTTTATAGTCGCAATGCTCGCCAATATATTCTTCTACTTGTTTTGAAATAGGTCTAGCAATATAAACTTTTGGTTTCATTTGGCGCCTCCTTTACTCATTGTGGTCTTTAACTTATTCTGTTATAAGAATATTATAACAATGGTAGAATAGAAACAGGTAAGAAAGGATGAAATAAATGACGAAATCCACTAAATTTAAAGTAGCTGTCGTCCAAGCCGGCTCTGAAATCATGGACAAAGAAAAAGGCGTTGCCAAAACAGTCTGCTTGATTCAAGAAGCTGCTACGCAACAAGCTAGCATTATCGTCTTTCCAGAAGCGTTTATTCCGGCTTACCCGCGTGGTATGTCATTTGGTGCAGTCGTTGGCAGCCGGGACTCGGAAGGCCGTAAAGATTTCCGGCAGTATTGGGACAACTCGATCACAGCACCCGGTCCTGAAACACAAGCAATTGGCAAAGCAGCGAAGCAAGCGGGAGCTTACGTCGTAATCGGTGTCATCGAAAAAGACTCGACCGGTAGTCAAGGCACCTTGTATTGCACGGTCTTGTTTTTCGGACCTGATGGCGAATTGCTGGGCAAGCACCGTAAGTTAAAACCGACCGGATCCGAGCGTCTCATTTGGGGACAAGGCGATGGCAGCACATTGCCAGTTTTCGAGACGCCTTACGGACGACTTGGCGCGTTAATTTGTTGGGAAAACTACATGCCGCTCGCGCGTGCCGCGATGTATGACAAAGGGATCCAGATTTACGTCATGCCAACCGCCGATGGACGAGATACGTGGACGTCAACGGTTCGACATGTAGCGGCAGAAGGTCGCTGTTTCGTATTGTCGTGCAATCAGTATTCAACAAAATCGATGTACCCGGAAGCTATTTCGTCACGGGCTGAATTTCAAGAGTTGCCAGAGGAAATGTCTCGCGGCGGAAGTTGCATCGCAGGACCTTTAGGCGAGTTGATTGTCGAACCAGTGTACGGGGAAGAAACCATTCTCTACGCCGAACTCGATTTAGACCAAATCGTCGAAGGTCAATTCGACTTTGACGTAGCGGGACACTACGCTAGACCCGATATTTTCCAGTTGACGGTCAATGAGAAAGCGCAGAAAAACGTGGTGTGGGGCAACTGATCATCCTTTCCTTTTCTAGTGAAAGCATCATCTAAGTAAACGGATGAGCTATCGTTTAATCCATCACAAAAAAGCACAACCAGAACGGATTACCGTTTTGGCTGTGCTTTTTACTTTTCACTGATTGTCAGCTAGCAACTGCTCAATGATGGTCTCGATTTGTGCTGGCTCTACAGTTGGCGCAAATCGGTGAACGACGTTTCCTTTACGATCGACCAGGAATTTGGTGAAATTCCACTGGATATCAGAGCTTTCTACCATATCGCGGTCTTCTCTTTGCAAAACACCTGCTTTATCAAACTTTTCATCCGCTGGAGCTTGACTACGCAAGTACTGATAAAGAGGATGTGCTGCTTCTCCGTTTACTTCTGTTTTTTGAGCAATTGGAAAACTAACATCGAAATTCGCTGTACAGAACTCCATTATTTCTTCGTCAGTTCCTGGTTCTTGTCCACCAAACTGGTCACACGGAAAGCCGATGATTTCAAACCCTTGTTCTTTATAGGTTTTATAAAGCGTTTCTAATTCTTCGTATTGAGGCGTTAATCCACATTGACTCGCGGTATTCACGACTAAGACCACTTCATCTTTTACTGTATTTAGTTGCAGTTCTTCACCGTTTGATAGTTTTGTTGTTAACGCATAGATCGACATAAATAGCCTCCTTCTTTATGGGTGTCGAAACATGATGCTTTTTTCTTCGACAGAACCTCATTTTCTCAGTATACCTCATTAACTGGAGTAACATGCTAAACTCATCTCTTCAACTTATGTTCTACTAAATTATGAACAAACAAGTCAAAACCCTTCTATTTCGGACGCTCCATCGAAAAAATCTCGCCGATCGCTGCATAATTTGTTCCTGCTAACCGGCTTACAGCATCTAGTCCCTTCGGATCGATGCGCCCTTTTTCGTAAATAGCTTCGTCAATGTGGAACTGGACAATTTTCCCGATAAACAAATCACTGCCTGGACCGTCTCCACCTAACGCAACTGATTCTACTAAGCGGCATTCCATACGGATTTTCGACTCAACAATGCCTGGAACCGATACGATTGAACTCGGCACTTGCGTCAGTCCTACCATTTCGACTTCACTTTCTGACGGGGGCAAAGAAGCAGCCGTTTCGTTGATGTTCGTTACATTGTCACGGTCTACAATATGCACGACAAACTCCCCGTTGCCATAAATATTACGAGCAGTGTCTTTCATGCCACTTGCTGGTCGTTGAATCGCAAGCGACACCATCGGCGGATTGGAAGAAACAATGTTGAAATAGCTAAACGGTGCACCATTAACGACTCCTGACGCTGATTGTGTTGTGACAAACGCGATGGGTCGTGGAATAATCGAGCCCACTAATAGTTTGTAATTATCACGTTCCTCGTTTTGTTCCGGATCAATTGATATCATGCTTATCCACTCCTTTACTCATGAGATTGATTTATATAAATGAGCTATTTTTTACATATCGCTTTGGGCATAGCCCGTGTAAGCGCCGATATTAAGCAGTTTATTGGATAGTGAACGATGAATTTTTTCTCTGTTTGAGTAGAAAATTTAAAGATATGTAACAAAATAGCGGAGACTCCCGCGGGATAGCGAAGTGTCGAAATCCACTCGGACGTATAGTCCGAGTTAGTTCGGCGCAAGCCCGCAGGAAAGCAGAGCTATTTTGTGGAATATCTAGAAATATAGAAATAATAAGTCTCACTTATCTAATCTATTTTCTCTTTTTTTACATTTTCTTGTTTGGTTCCAACTAATTCACTAACCATATTCGTGCTTACAGATACTCTTTTTCGAATGTACGTGTGCTACGGATAGTATCAATTGGACGCACCAATTGTTCAATTTCTTCACGCTTTGGTTCAAAAAATGGCGGCAAGGATAATTTTTCTCCAACAGTTTCATAAGGCTCATCGTCCATAAATCCTGGACCGTCGGTTGCCCATTCAAACAAAATGCCTTGTCCTACTCGTGCATACAATGATTCGAAGAAAAAACGATCGACATAGCCGGATGTATGGAACCCAAGACTTTGCATCCGGTCGATCCACTCTTGCAATACGTCAGTATCTGCTACACGGAAAGCCGCGTGGTGAACCGTACCAAAACCTTGACGTCCAGATGGCAACGACGTGTTATGCTCGACAATGACTTGCGCCCCGTTTCCATCTTCTCCTATTTCGAACAAATGGAAAGCATCTTCTTTTGCAATTTCGCGCATCAACATCGCACTTTCTAATACTTTTTTCAAGCTGTCAAAATCTGCGATCCGAATATGCACGGGGCCAAGCCCTGTAATTGCAAACTCCAGTGGCACAGGACCGTTTTGCCACGGTGTGCCGGATGCTACACCTCTGTTGTTTTCGTCTGAAATCAGCATATATTGTTGATCATCAAAATCGACGAACGAAATTGTTTTTTTGCCGAATACTTCTTCGATATCTTTATGTGCCACTTGGTATTTATCAAAACGTTTGATCCAGTAGTTGAGCGCGCTATCCGTTGGCACGCGGAAAACTGTTTTGTAAATTTCGTTTGTTCCGTGCACGCCTTTTTGAATGTTCGGGAAGTCAAAAAACGTCATATCTGTTCCCGCTGACCCTTTATCATCTGCAAAAAATAAATGATACGTTTGAATATCGTCTTGATTCACCGTTTTTTTGACAAGACGCATGCCCAATACATACGTAAAAAATTCATAGTTTTTTTCCGCGCTGCTAGTGATGGCTGTTACGTGGTGAATTCCTTTTAATTCGTTCATCAAATTCTCTCCTCTTTCTGAAGGTAATTAATATCTCGAATTCGAGATATATAAGTAAAAAAATTTAACTGCTCTTTCAGAAAAAATTATGATAGTTTATCAATTTACTTTGAAACAATTTACCTTTAATTCGAGATAATAATACCACGTAGTTTTTTTGACGTCGAGCTTTTGATTTACCTCGCCTTTTACAAATTAAAATCTATCATACTAATACTTTCCAACTTGTAACCCCAAAAAAGGAATGGACATCTTCCTTCCATTCCTTTTGCATATTTCACAAAGTAAAAATTGTTATTCTGCTTTGTCTGTGTCATTCAACCGATCCAGTATCGTAATCGTTTCTGACAACTGATTGTTGAAAATATTCTTAGCCACGTCTAATAATTCAATAATTAACGGATCCCGTAACGAATAGATTACGCGGTTTCCTTCTTTACTACCGGTGACAATGTTTTTTGACCTTAAGACGGTTAATTGCTGCGAGACGGCTGAACCTTCACTTTCGGCGAGTTGCTGGATTTCGTTAACGCTTTTTTTTCCGTCGGCTAAAATTTCTAGAATGCGAATTCGAAGCGGATGTGCTAAGGCTTTGAAAAATTCGGCTTTAAACTGCTGCATGGCTATATCCAAACTAGTTTTCTTCCTCTCTCTACTTGTTTTAAATTTCCTCAATCCGTTTATAATCTAGACCTGCTGACAAAGCGGTACATTCCTTAAAGGCAAAATGCTGACAGCCTAGACATTTGTTTCGATCAAGTTTTTCTAACGAAAAATCAATGGCTTCGCCTGTATGTTCAAAGAAATGCTCTTCTCCAGCATCGTCATACAAGCCCGTTTTTTTCATGACACTGAGCGGATGTGGTTTCATTCCAGAAAATATAACAGTACCGTGTTTTGAAAAGTCTGTAATGATATTTGATAAATACGCTTCACCTGTTGTATCCATGAAAGGCACTTTCCCCATTCTCAGCAACAAGATATTCGGTTTGTAATGAATGGTTCGCATAATCGATTGCTCGAAGGTTTGAGCAGAACCAAAAAACAACGGTCCTTCTACGTTAAAGATACTGATTTGTGGACAGTCGCGGCTATTGGTTACACGGTGAGTAGCCATTCGTTCATCTTTATCGTCTGGGTCTGGCAATGCTTTTGCGATGACCAGTTGCTCGCTCATTTGTTTGGCGAACAAAATAACCGCAGCGATTAACCCAACTTGGACGGCTACCGTCAGGCTAACAAAAACCGTTAATAAAAAAGTAATGAGTAACACAAGTGAATCGGCTGTCTTTGTTTTTACTAACGAGACAAACACATGCCGCTCACTCATATTCCAAGCAACAATCATTAACACAGGCGCCATGCTCGCTAGTGGAATTGCGGATGCATAAGGAGCGAAAAGAAGGAGCACCAATAACACAACCACTCCGTGAATGATTCCTGAAAAAGGAGAAACGGCTCCATTTTTTATATTGGTCGCCGTTCTCGCAATCGCACCCGTAGCTGGAATTCCGCCAAATAATGGCGTCACCATGTTCGCAATTCCTTGTCCAATTAGCTCTCTATTGCTATTGTGCTTACTGCCCGTCATGCCATCCGCAACAACGGCAGACAATAACGATTCAATTCCACCGAGCATCGCAATGACAAAAGCGGGACCAATCAACAGTTGAATCTGTTCAAACGTGATTTCAGGAAGATGAAATGCTGGCAGCTTATTTGAGATTTCACCAAATGCTGAACCAATCGTTGCAACTTCACTTGGAAAAAAGACAGTCGCAAAAATTGTCGAAACCAATAAGCCGATTAAAGGTCCTGGCACTTTTGGCAAAATTTTTGGCGTCAGCATCACAGCAATCAGACAAACTACAGCGGTTAACACACTATACACATTAATCGTATCGATGCGAAGTAAAATTTCTTTCACATTCATAAAGAACGATTCGTGCTTTTCCACACCGCTCAATCCTAAAAAATTGGCAATTTGTCCAACAAAAATGAGAATGGCAATCCCCGAAGTAAAGCCGATTGTCACTGGTCGTGGAATGTATTTTATTAGCGATCCCAGTTTGAAGATTCCCATTAAAACGAGCATAATTCCCGCTAAAAATCCTGCCAACAATAAGCTCTCGTATCCGTAAGTAAGTACAATAGCAAACAAGATTGGAATAAACGCTCCCGTTGGACCTCCAATTTGAAATTTTGACCCACCAACTATCGAAATCAAAATACCTGCAATAATGGTCGTATAAATTCCATACTCGGGATCTACACCCGAAGCAATCGCGAAAGCCATGCCTAATGGAATCGCGATCACTCCAACTACGATGCCCGATAACAAATCTTTTTTAAAGCTTTGGAATGAGTAGCCAGCATATCTTCCCGTGAAAATCGACTTCTTTTCCATACTAGGACCTTCTTTATATTTTATAGTATATCTGGTTATTTGAATATATTATAATACAAACATATACCCTATAAAAATAATTGTCAAATAGTCTATAAAGTATTTGGTTGCTAAAAGACGCGATTTCCTCTCTTGTACTAAATTAGATAAGTAGTTTGGAGTGCAAGCGTTCGACTCGACTGAAGCGGAAAGTAATTCGTTTAGTAGGAACAATAAAAAGACCGTTCCAGCGTCATCTTCATGACGGTCTAGGACGGTCTCTTATTTCAATTTAATTTGTTTATTTATCCCGAAGTGGCTCAAAAGCATTACTCCATGCATTCACTTGGTCAAGTAAAGTCATCACTGACTTTTCATGAAGATCTGCCGGCTTAAACTCGCTCATTTTCACGAAATCAGTAAATAGTGACATGGCAGGATGTGTTCTGACAGTCGCGATTTGAAGTTCTGCTAAAATGACCCGCAATGCTTCAGCTGCGCGAACACCACCCGATGAACCGTAACTGACAATTCCTGCTGCTTTGTTGTTCCACTCTGGATACAAATAATCAATGGCATTTTTCAAGGCTGACGTTACACCATGGTTGTATTCTGGGCAAATAAACACATAGCCATCCAGTTCGTTGATTTTTTTAGACCACGGAATAGCTTCAGGAGTCTTATAGTCTTGACTGTAAGCTGCTGAAATTGGTTCTGCGTACATGGGTAAATTGAATTCAGCCAAATCCACTACTTCGTAATCAGCGTCTCCACGCTTATCAGCAATGTCTTTCACCCACTGAGCAACTTGCAAGCTATTACGTCCTGGTCGTGTACTGCCTGTAATAATCCCGATCTTTGTCATGAATGAGTTCCTCCTCAAATTGTGGTGCGGTCTTAGCTCTACGAACCTTCACTCCTTGATGTCTCTTAATCATAAAGGAAATAAGATTCGATTTCAAATATAATGTCAGAATATTCTTTTTAAAAACGTGAGTTTAGGTCACTATTGTATATTTGCTTTAAAATCTTATGTATTAGTAAATGCTCCTCTGTCTTATACTGCATAAAGGATGTTTTCATTTTGTTGGTGCTGAACAAAAAAATCTCAAAAAAAAAACGCATGAAGCGTTTCTCTTTTAAGGATTAGTTCCCTCTATTATTCAGCTGATGTTAAATCTTCAATCGAATCAATGTCCATATATTCTGGAACAACAAATCCAATTTTTGCGCCTTCTAAGTTTACGCCAAGATCGACTAAATCGTCACCATACGTTTCAAGCTGACTAGCGTGAGTTCCAGGCAACCACGCTGCTACCATAGCATCTGCTTGTCCCTCAGAAACTGCCTGCCACATTACAGCGTTATCAAGCGGTGTTAACGTTACGTCAAAACCTTGGTTTTCTAAAACTTTTCCAACAACATTTGTAGAAGCTACTTCTGTGTCCCACTCAACATATGCTAATGTGATTTCTGTGCCATCTACTTCTTCTGTACCATCTGTCCATACTGCAACTCTATCGGC
Organism: Planococcus versutus; assembly: GCF_001186155.3. Classification (NCBI taxonomy): domain Bacteria; kingdom Bacillati; phylum Bacillota; class Bacilli; order Caryophanales; family Caryophanaceae; genus Planococcus; species Planococcus versutus. The sequence goes on from NZ_CP016540.2 coordinate 3,005,589, forward strand.
ATTATCTTCTACCCAAGCAGCAGTTGCTTCTTCAACATCTGCACCATCTGAAACTTCAAGCATGATGCTTTCAATATCAGCAGACTCCCATTCAAATTGGTCAATAATTTTGTACGCTTCTGGTTTTTCTTCTTCCAACCCTTTACGAGCCATTGTTTTAATGGTTTCAGCATCTCCGAATACACCTTTTGGATCTTCCAAGTACTTCAAATCATACTTTTGGAACTTCCAATGCGGACTCCAGCCTGTAACGATAATAGGTTCTTCGTTATCAATCGCTTCACCTAAAGCTGTTGCCATTGCACCACTTGAAGAAGTAACAATTTCCCAGCCTTCAAGATTTTCGTACTCTTCTGTTGCTGCTTCAGATGCAGCAACTACACCTGCACCTGGTTCAATGCCTGTAATTTTGTAACCCATTTCTTCACCGTAATTTACTTCTCCATTCGTATCTTCTGAGCTTTCTTCTTCAGTTCCACATGCTGCGATAACTAGTGTAGGTGCGATAACAAACATAAGTCCTAAGTGTTTCCATTTTTTATTGAACATTATAAATCGATCTCCTTTTTCTTTGTATTTTAGTTGGTTCTATTTTATCTAGAAAGTTTGCTATGTTAGCTTTCTACTCTCTCTTTTCCTGTGACACTTTGCGTAAATCGATCGATGATGATTGCCAAAATAACAATCCCGAGACCTGCAACAAATCCTGTTCCTACATCAGAACGTTGCAAGGAAGATAGCACTTCTCTGCCAAGACCCGGTGCACCAATCATCGATGCAATAACGACCATAGACAATGACAGCATAACGGTTTGGTTAATACCTGCCATAATGGTCGCTTTTGCCATCGGAAGCTCGACTTTAAAAAGCTTTTGCATACCGGTACTTCCAAATGCCTCAGAAGCTTCCACTAATTCTTTCGATACTTGTCGTATTCCCAGGTTCGTAAAACGAACCGTGGGTGGAGTGGCAAAAATCAATGATGCAAAAATACCAGGAACCATTCCGATGCTGAAAAAAGCAACAGCTGGAATCAAGTAAACAAAAGCCGGCATAGTTTGCATAAAGTCGAGAACCGGGGTAATGGTGTTTTCTGCGATTTTGCTTTTCGACATTAAAATCCCAATTGGAACTCCTATTGCAATTGACAACAAACTAGCGACTAGAACCAATGTAAACGACAGCATCAATTCTTCCCATAAGCCTTGATTCCAGACGAGCAATAGCCCCAGAAGAGAAAATATAGCCAACCCAAATCGTTTGCCGCTGATGAAGAATGCCAGAACAGCGACGATGAAGATGACGACTAGTGGCGGGACTGCTGCGAGTAAGTCAGCAAAATCTTCTAAGCCATCTCCAAATTCATTTTTTAATGGATCAAATAAAAATGCAAATGTATCAGATATCCAATCCGTAAAATCCGAAACAAACGGAGCCAATGGAATTTCCGGTATTTTATCCATTAAATTAAGCATCGTCACGGTTCACCTCGCTTTCTCCAGCAAGTGCTGAAATCACGGCACCGCGCACAATAATGCCCAATAATTTCCCGTCTTCTACGACCGTAATTGGGACAGGAGAGTGATGACTCACTTCAAATAGTGCATTCATCAATGTATTTTTTGTGACAATTGGTGCATCTGTTCTTAAGATTGTTTCTAACGCTTTTGTTTCTGATTTCAATGCATGAGAAGCATCTTCCGCTGTTACGTATCCTTTTAAGTTCCGCTTGCTGTCTATCACGTAAATACTTGAAATGCCTTCTTCTTTCATTCTCTCCAACGCAACACGTGGGCCGTGTTTGTCGATATTGATTGTTTCCGGCCGTTTCATAATATTGAACGCCGTCAATACTTTCGAGCGATCAACATCCTGAACAAATTTTTTAACGTAATCATTTGCCGGATTTACTAATATTTCTTCTGGTGTTCCCACTTGCACGATAGAGCCATCCTTCATCAACGCAATTTTGTCTCCAATACGCAAAGCTTCATCTAAATCATGCGTGATAAAAATAATGGTCTTTTTCATACTTTCTTGTAAATCCAATAACTCATCTTGCATTTCTTTTCGAATTAATGGGTCAAGTGCCGAGAAAGCCTCGTCCATCAACATGACTTCTGGGTCGTTCGCCAATGCTCTGGCTAAGCCAACACGCTGCTGCATACCTCCGGAAAGTTGAGAAGGAACTTGGTTTATGTGTCCTCCTAAACCGACCATTTCTAGCGATTTTTTCGCTTTTTCGTTTCGCTCTACTTTACTAATCCCTTGAATTTCCAATCCATAAGCAGCATTTTGCAAAATCGTCAAATACGGAAAAAGAGCGAAGTTTTGAAATACCATACTCATTTTCGTCCGACGTACACGACGCAAATCTTTTTTATCCATTGCAGCTAGGTTTTCGCCATCTATAAATACTTTACCTTCTGTCGGATCAATCAATCGGTTCAGTAAACGAACCAATGTCGATTTTCCACTTCCTGAAAGACCCATAATGACAAAAACCTCACCTGCCTCTACTGTAAATGATGCGCGGTTTACACCTACTGCACTACCCGTCATCTTTAAAATTTCCTCTTTGGTTTTTCCTTCATCAAGCAATTTTAAAGCCTGCTTAGAATTCTTACCAAATACTTTTGATAATCCCTCTACTTTAATAATTGACATTATTTTTACCTCCTCTGCTATTCAGCTTTTCGTATAGATAGAAGAGCATTTTCAAGTTTTCCCAAATAGGCCCTTAGAAATTCTTTATCTAAATGTAAATAGTGAGTAATTACCTACTATTTAACCTGTCTAATTTAACACTTGTCCCACTATACGCATAAATTCTTATCATTACAAATGTTGCAAGGCTATTACCTGCTCTAAAACAAGACAGTTCCATTTTTTATCGCACTCAAATTAACTCGTGACTTCTTTCCTATTTTTTCTATAAATACGTTTATAGCAGTACTTGAAGAAGAGTAAAAAGAATGTTTTTTTTGATTTTTTCTCTTTGCATTATTGTAGAGATATATCGCAAAATATTTTTTTTTTAGTTGTTTCAATGAAATATCCTTGACTGACTACAAGTAAAAGAACAACTTCTGCTGTCTTCAAGATTCTTCACAACCTAGATTCTTCTCATATCAATTCGCTCACTAAATCACTGTATAATGAACATCAAGGAGGTTGATGCAAATGATTCGAATATTAGCAGTAGATGACGATATACACATGTTGAATTTTGTAGCGACTGAGCTTCGTCAAACGGGCTATGAAGTTGTTGAAGCGACTTCAGGTGAAGAGGCATTGCAGTTGCTTGAATCCGAAACAATGGACTTAGCTGTTGTTGACGTTATGATGCCTGGCATGAATGGCTTCGAATTGACACGAATTGTCCGGACCGAATACGATCTTCCGGTTATTTTGCTAACAGCTCGACATCATATAGAAGATAAAGAACGCGGATTTTTAGCAGGCTCTGACGATTATTTGGTGAAACCCTTTGAAGCAAAAGAATTGCTCTACCGCGTCAAAGCTATTTTACGAAGATATAACCATCCTGAAGACGACTTGCTCATTGTGGGGTCTTTAACCATTGATTTGAAAAGCTATGAAGTCCGATCTATTAATGGCATTTTATTTATCCCTTTAAAAGAATTTGAGTTGTTGGCTCTTTTGGCGTCTAAACCGCGGCAAGTGTTGAGTCGGGACTTGATTATTGAATCAGTATGGGGCATTGATTTTCAAGGAGATGAACAAACGGTAAGCGTCCATATTAAACGACTGCGTCAACGACTAGAACGTTTTTCACCGGATGTCCACATTGTCACAGTAAGGGGCGTAGGGTACAAACTGGAGGTAAGTGGATGAGTCTTTATGTGAAATTTATTTGGTTTACATTCGCAACCATGCTTGTCAGCAGCAGCATTGCATTTTTTGGAATGAATGCCTATTACCACAGTCATTTAAAAGAGCAAAACAACGACAAAAATCTGGCCATTGCTCTGTCTTTTGCGGATTTTTTGGATGATGCATCTTCAGATCGAGCAAAAGCCACGTTAACGATGCTGGGAGACGCCGGCTATCAACTTTATGTAACGAATGGAGAAACTACCGAAAGTTACGGTGGTGAATACCGAGATAAGTCAATTGCTCAATCGGATATTCAACAAGTTCTTGATGGTCAAGTATTTAACGGAATTCGTGATTTTCCTCGCGAAACGTTTGTGACCGGTTTTTTTGCCAACGAGTTAAAAAACACAGTGGGCGTTCCGATCAAACTGGGTGGGGAGACGTATGCGCTTTTTATGCGCCCTGACATTAAACTGCTGTTTCAAGAACTTCACTTATTATTTGGTGGTTTGGCAGTAGGCATTATATTACTAAGTTTTATCGGCATGTTGATCGTTGCGCGTTTACTGATTCAACCGATTACCAAATTGACACAAGCTACTGAAAAAATGGGGACGGAAACTTTTGATGTGCCACTCGCCATCCATCGAAAAGATGAGATTGGCCGATTGGCTGATCAGTTTTTAACGATGCGTTCACGCATCGAGCAATCCACATTAAAGCGCAAAGAATTTGTGCACAATGTGTCTCATGATATTCAATCACCGCTTCATACCATTCAAAGTTATTTGGCACTGCTTCAAAAAGACGGCATTGGCAAACGAGAAAAACAACAATACACAACAATAATTCAAGAAGAAACTACACGTTTGTCATCATTGACAAAGCAATTGCTCACTTTGGCGTCTTTTGATGCAGAAGCGGCAGAACTTGTAGAAAAAGTAGATATCGCCCAACAGCTTCAGCAAACCCTGTCGCATTTGCGTTATGCATTCGAAGAAAAAGAACTCGGCATCTCCGCACAACTTGCTGAAGGTTGTGTAACAGGCAACGGCGTGCTTCTTCAAACAGTGTGGGAAAACCTATTGACCAATGCCATCAAATACAGTGAACCTGGCAGTTCGATCGATGTTCAGTTAACAGCAACTGCTGAATACATGATTTTGCATTTACAGGATGAAGGCATTGGCATGTCACCAACTGAAGTTGAACACGCTTTTGACCGATTCTACAGAGCAGATCAAGCACGAACCCGTTCTTCAAAAGGATCGGGTCTAGGTCTTGCAATTGTAAAAGAAATTATAGAGTTACACAGTGGAACCGTCGACATTTCTAGTGCCACTGGTGAAGGATCGACTGTTCGAGTTATACTTCCGCGCATACTATAACCTCTTCTATTTAAAAAGCTGACAATTTCTTTTACAGAAAAATTGTCAGCTTTTTTAGGATTGTCACGCCTCGTTCATCTTCCGTTCATGTTGACAGACTAAAGTAGAGTTATCAAAGAAACCGGAGGCGTTAACATGAACATTGCATGGAAGGAAATTAAAAAGAACAAAGTTCGCTTTATCATTTTGGGCTCAATTGTTTTTCTCGTCAGCTTATTGACGTTTATCATATCGGGATTAGCTAACGGCTTGTCACAAGATAATGCGGCCCTCATCAAAAGCTTGCCCGATGGACAGTTTTACATGGCTGAAGATGCGGAAGGAACTAATAGTTTGTCACGCATCGACCTTAAAATTCAAGATCAAACGCTATCAGAAACAAAAGACGCTGTTGCTTTATCGATTCAAATGGGCTTTTTAAATGACGAAGACGATAAGCAGCGAAGTGTCGCATTTGTTACGTCTACTGAATCTCCATTATTTGAAAATGTAGAGAAAGGCGAAATTGTTTTAGATCGCTCATTACAAGAAGCTGGTTTGAAAGTCGGCGACACGTTAACAAACGATCAATTTAGTGGTGAATTTACCGTTAAAGAATTTGTCGATCAGCAAAAATACAGCCACGCCCCTGTTGCTTTTATCAACATGGAAAATTACAAAGAAATGTACCGAACCAATGAAATGCAATTACTTTTCGTACCTGAAAACAGTGAGTTTCCAACAATTGCTGGTTTGCAGTCTTACACAAACAAAGAGTTTCTCTCGGCTATTCCAAGTTATAGCGCCGAACAATTATCACTTAACATGATTGTCTGGTTTTTAGTTGTCATTAGTGCTTTACTGTTTGCGATTTTCTTCTATATGATGAACGTCCAAAAAATCGGATTGTATGGTATTTTGAAAGCCATTGGTGTAAAAACCAGCACCTTATTCAAAATGATGTGGACGCAAATGTTCTTTATCACCACTATTGCACTGGTCTTCTCTATTGGGTTGAGCCAATTATTCAATCAATTCGCACCAGCAGGAATGCCGTTTAGCTTGACTGCTACTGTCACAATCCAGTTGTCGATTGTGTTCTTAGTTATTGGCTTTATCGGCGCTACTTTATCTGGTATTCAAATTAAAAAAGTCGAACCACTACAAGCGATTCAACAAGGAGAGGTTTAATATGACCATTTTCACAGCTCAAGAAGTGCGAAAAACGTTCACAAATGGTGAAGTCGCAGAAGAAATTTTAAAAGGAATTGATTTATCTCTTCAAGAAGGTGAAATCACTGCTCTTGTCGGCGCTTCAGGTTCTGGTAAAAGTACATTGTTGACAATCGCCGCAGGCCTTCAACCAACTTCAAAAGGACAAATTGTGTTTAATGGCCAAAACATGACCGATATGAGTTCGGAACAAATCCGCCAACTTCGCGCAAGCGAGTTTGGCTTCGTTTTTCAAGCCGCTCACTTGGTTCCTTTCTTAACCGTAGAAGAACAATTGTTGCTCATGCTTGATGTATCCGGAACCAACCTATCAAAACAGCAGCAAAAAAAAGAAGTGAGTCGATTGCTCGAACAAATTGGCATGGAGCACCGAAAAGATGCTTATCCCGCTTCTTTATCCGGCGGTGAAAAACAACGTGTTGCTATTGCTCGTGCCATTATCCACAAACCCAAAATGTTATTTGCGGATGAGCCTACAGCAAGTTTGGATTCGAAACGTTCTAAAGAAGTCATGTCTTTGATCCGCGAGTTAACGCGGACTTTGAATATTACGACTTTAATGGTTACACATGACGAAGAAATGCTATCCTATGCAGATCATGTCATTACGTTAAAAGACGGATTAGTTGAGTAATTGCTAAAAATAGAAATAGAAAAAGCCTCTATAATTTCCTATCGCACTAAATCAGTGCTAGCATAAAGCCACATCGATCTATCAGAATATCACGACTATTCTATAAATGGATGTGCGTATTGCACCAAGTGCGATGCTGAAGATGTACGGATGGGAAAACAAAAGGAGGAAATTATACAATGATTACTAACCTGCACCCAAAACTAACTAACGGACTCAATGACTATCCAGAAGTAAACGACTTTTCCGGTGGAACCTTACAATGTCTTTGTGAATCAAACAAAGTAGAAGTGAAAATAGATGCACAAACATTGCATAACCACGCATGTGGTTGTTCGAAGTGTTGGAAACCCGAAGGTGCTACGTTTTCATTAGTAGCTGTCGTTCCTAGTGAAAAAGTGCAAGTGATCCACAACGAAGACAAACTAGCAATTGTAGATGAAACAGCTGCAATTCAAAGACATTTTTGTAAAGAATGTAACGCCCATATGTTTGGACGCATTGAAAACAAAGATCATGCATTTTATGGTTTGGATTTTGTTCACACAGAATTATCAGCCGATAAAGGATGGTCCGCTCCTCAATTCGCAGCATTTGTATCATCTATTATCGAAACAGGTACGCCGACTTCAGAAATGGGTGACATCCGCAAAACACTAAACGATCTTGGATTGCCTACTTATGATGTGCTTTCACCTGAATTAATGGATGTAATCTCTGCCAAAGCCGCTGAACTAAACGGCACATTGAAAAAATAAACCCTCTAGTACACTAAAAAGCCGAGAACCCGCATCTAGTGGGGTCTCGGCTTTTTGGTGTGCAGAAGAAACATTCTTTTATTATTTCAACCTGCAGTTAACTATGGTTGTGCCTGAATAATTCGGTCTGTATAATCGCTAAAGGACGGCTTACAGTTTTCTATCAGGACTTTTGAAAGGACTCAACTACTTAATGGGTACATTAAACAGCGAAGAAAAAAACAAACATGTAAAAACAATTCCCATTATGACTGCTTTGCTTATCAGCGGATTTATGGGCATGTTCAGTGAAACGGCTTTAAATATGGCATTAAATGATTTGATAAAAGAATTTGGAATATCTGTTTCTCTTGCCCAGTGGTTAACAACCGGGTACCTTTTAGTTCTCGGCATCTTGATTCCGGTTTCCGGACTACTGATCAAACGGTTTCCAACAAGAACGCTTTTTATCACCAGCTTAAGTTTTTCCATCGTTGGATTACTTATTGCGGCTATGTCTCCTAGTTTTTCTGTTTTATTAATTGGACGGATCGTTCAGGCGATAGGAACTGCTCTTTTACTACCTTTACTGTTTCATACTGTGTTAATTCTTTTCCCGCCGTGGAAAAGAGGAACTGCCATGGGGTTGGTAGGACTGGTGATGATGTTCGCTCCAGCTACAGGACCTGCAGCTGCAGGGATTATCATCGATTATTTCAATTGGCATATGATTTTCTGGATCATTATTCCATTTCTTGTATTTGCCTTATTGTTTGGAATTGCTTTTTTACCTAATTTATCAACAACTAGTAAACAAAGAATTGATGTTTTATCGATCGTCTTGTCGACCTTTGGTTTCGGGGGAATTGTATTCGGTTTTAGTTATGCAGGCGGAAGTGAAGGATGGTCCAGTCCGGTAGTGCTAACTTCTTTGGCAATCGGTTTACTCGCTATGGCAGTTTACGTTTTTCGGCAATTGACGATTCGAGAACCTGTATTAAACTTAGAAGTATTTAAACATCCTATGTTTTCACTTGGGATTATTGTAACTCTCTTTGCAAATATCATTATTTTTTCCGCAAATATTTTACTGCCTCTCTATATGTTAGCAGGTCTTGGGTTACCCGCATCCAAAGCTGGACTGCTATTGCTACCTGGTGGCATCGTCAATGGCATTATGTCTATGGTAAGCGGGCGCATATTCGATAAATCTGGACCAAGAGGATTGGTTATTGGCGGATTTGCTATTAGTACAATAGCTGTCGCGTTTTTCTCTACCGTCTCTTCTTCCACTAATCTTTACTTGATTGTTTTCTTTTTCATGCTGTTAATGGTGAGTATGTCTATGGTCACCACACCTTCGCAAACAAATGGGATAAACCAATTATCACCTCGTTTATACCCAGATGGAACAGCTATCGTTAACTCGATGATCCAAACGTCAGGAGCCATTGGAACAGCCATTGCAATAAGTATTTTGAATATCAGTCAAACCAACCACTTGAGTCATGTAGCAAATCCTTCTGGTGCACAAAACCAAGCAGATGCGTTGATTGCAGGTGTCCAAAATGCCTTTACATTTACCATCATTATTTCCATAATCGGTCTCTTTTGTTCGTTGTTTATTAAGCGGATCCTCGTTAACAGATGATAGCTTGTTTGCTCGCTCATTGGTTAAAAAGCTACATACAAAAAAGCCCTGTTAAATGGTATTTGACAGGGCTTTTTTCATCTAAAGTTCACATATCACTTTCTTCTTTTTTGCTATACCGTTCATAAGCAATATAACCACCCAACAAACCTATCCCTGACCCTAGACTTATTGCTAACAATAAAGAATCCGAAAAAAAGAAATTAAAAGTGATTCCTACTCCCGTACCCAACAGCATACCTAACGGAATTAAACTATCTAATACAGTTTGAGCTTCTGGTGATTTTTTCTTACCTAAAGTGCCTCGCTTTTGTTTGGTTTTCAGTTGATGAACGACAAAAATTGCAATGGCTCCAACAATTACAAGCGGCAGTAAAATCCAAACCATTTCAATCACAAACTCCATACAAAAAACCTCCTTTTTAATCTACGCAACTAACTTATTTTCTTGCGCATCTAAAATCCTAGTCAGCAAAAAATTTCTTATAGCCTAGTTTACAGCAAACATCTCTAGTACGGGAATGAAAAAGAACGTTTGAGCAGACTGGAGAAGGGAATAACTACGTTATCGATTTAAATTAGCTTGATAGTGAAAGGAAGTGCACAATGGAAATTATTGAAAGAGTTATCCAACTTGCAAATAAGAACGTAGAAGAAGGCGGCAGACCATTCTCATGCATTATCACGCGTGGAGATGAAATTATTGCTGAACGCGCCAATCAAGTAGCTCAAACAAACGACCCAACAGCGCATGCTGAAACACTTGCCATTCAAGAAGCCTGTAAAAAGTTAGGAACTGAACATTTAACAGATTGTGAAATTTATATACTAGCTAGTCCATGTCCTATGTGTTTAGGCGCTATGTATTATTGCAGTCCTAAAAAAGTAACTTACATCACAACTAGAGAAGAATACAAAACGTATTACCGTGATGACCGCAAATACTTTGAATTAGAAAACTTTTACGATGAATACCCCAAATCAATTGAAGATCGACGTTTGCCAATGGAACAAATCGATCATGCGGAAAGATTGCAGCCGTATAAGCTATGGAACGAAAAACATGGAACAAACAAAGCGTAAAAACCAAGTTTTCGCAGTATCTGTATTTACTAATTGAATAAGAAAACGAAAAAAAAGATAGACCGACACTTATGTGTTGGTCTATCTTTTTGAAATTCTGTTACACATGATGGTTCAAATGACATCTCTATTAAATTAGTACCACTAATTTAATAACCTCTAAGTCCCTAATACTCCCAAAAATAGTAGTTGAGATATGTATAAAGATATAGATTATTTTTAAAACAGTACATTAAACGTAAAAATTCGGGTATATATATCTTGTGTCCCACAAAAATAAGACGAAAATTTGATAAATAGCAAGAATTTAGTAGGTTAGCCAAATGCGCTTCTCACGCTAATTAGAAACTAGATGATCTCACAAGACCAGGTGCGAAGCTCAAATGAAATAAACCAAAGCTGCTCAACAGGACTAAAAAATATGACATGTTACTAACCGAACCAATCCGTTACTAAAAAACGAAAACATGAAAGGAACCACAGACAATGGATATGACCTTAGAAAAAAAATACATTCCTTTAGCAAATTATTTTTTAACAGCTAAAAATCCAATAATTACATTGCATTTTACAGAAATCGAAAAAATTATGGGACATAATTTACCGAATAGTGCTTATTTAAATTACAGTTGGTGGAAAAAAACCAAAGCTCCTGCTAAGCATTTTCAAGCTTGGGCAGCTGCTGGATATGCTGTGAAGCATGTTGAACCTAACCGTTACGTAGTGTTCGAAAAGCTAGATCTCTCGGGGATGAATCGAACAAGGATCGTGACGATGATATCTTATTGATACGTCCTGCTGGACACGGAGATGCTCGCTTTCTTGCAGATTTACAAAAACAGACCGAAAGCGAATCGGATTTTCTACTTTATGGAAAAGGGGAACGCTCGCTGTCTACGCAAAAAGTCAGAAAGCAAATCATCTCATGGAATCAAAGTGGGCAATCCGTCATCTATTTGGCGATTTTAAATGGAGAACATGTGGGATACTTGATTGCAGAAGGTAACGATGCCGCTCGAGCGTCACATCGCCTAGATTTGCTTCTGGCTGTTCAAAAAAAAGCACAAGGCAAAGGAATCGCAACGGCTCTTCTTCATAAAACAGAAGAATGGGCTGAAGAAAAAGCCATTACGCGTCTGGAACTTACCATCCTAGAAGCAAACACGCCAGCTCGAAAGTTTTTCGAAAAAAATGGCTATGAGTCTGAAGGCATCCGCAAAAATGCAATTATGATCGAAAACAAACCGCAAAATGAAATTTATATGGCTAAAATGTTAATTTCATAAGATCCAATGACCATTTCAGTAGTAAAAAAAACCGAGTGCGAAAATTTGCACTCGGTTTTTCTATGCCAGTTAAAAGCACTAAATTATTAATTGTATTGCCCTTTGCTTTCAAGTATCTTTTTCCCTTTAAATGCAAAAGTAATTAAGATGATATTGATAATGAGCATAGCAATAATCATGTACAAAACAATTTGATAGTTCCCCGTGATATCGTAAATGTACCCATACCCAGGCAAAGCAACAATACCAGCAGTCGCTAATCCAATTGCGATCGTTGCATAAATTTGACTGTATTCTTTCGTACCAAAAATTGCTGTAGTCAATAACGGTCCCAATGTTCCAATTGATGCCGTCACAAACCCAAACAAGCCAATTCCTACACTAAAAACTGCAGCGTTTCCAGGAATGAAGATTAGTAGTAAAACCGAGATAATACCAACTGACATTGACATGTATCCTGTGTTACGAACACCCATTTTGTCTGTCAAAAAGCCAAAGGCCAGTGAACCAACAAGCATTCCAATCATGAAGTATCCTAACACCTGACCCGCAAATTCAATTGTGTAGCCGTTGACAATCGCATAAGGAGCAATATGTTGTGCAAAACTGCCGACTGCCGTCATAAAGAATAGGAATAAGAACATCGAATAAAAGGCAAGTGACTTTTTGGCATTAGCAAAAGTAACGCCTCGCACGATATTGTCTTCTGCATTAAAATCTGAAGCACTTGCATCTTTCATACCATAGGGTAAAAGCCCTTTGTCTTCTGGGTTTTTACGAATTAAGAGTAAGATAACAAGCACAATCACGACAAACGCACCGACTCCAAGAATCATATAAGAACTGCGCCAGCCTTGATCTGCAATTAAGCTCCCCGCGAATGGCTGGATAAATGCTCTAGCTTTACAGTAAGCCTTGGAAGGTCTCGACTAACAAGAAAACATTTAACGCGATGATGACTGCTGCAATCAACCAAGCGAGCAAACTGGTGACTTTGTGATTTACTAAGCCACCCATAATTTTTTTATTGCTTGTAAAAATGATTAAAGGGATCAAAGCAAAAGGGATCCCAAAAGATAAAATGACCTGACTAAGCACCAGTGCGGTTGTCGGATTAACGCCGATGGCAATGACGACAAGAGGTGGAATAACAGTAATTGCTCTTCTCAAATAAAGTGAAATTCGCCGTTTGATATACCCTTGCATAATAATATCGCCAGAAATTGTGCCTACAGTAGAACTGGCCAAACCTGCTGCGAGCAGAGCGATTCCGAATAAGATCGCAAATAATGGTCCACTCAACTCAGCAAACTGAGTGTATGCTACCTCAAGGTCTTGAACTTGGAGACCATTCTTGAAAAAAAGAGCTGCCGCGACAATCAGCATGGATGCATTGACCGCTCCGGCGATCAACATCGCAAGCAAAATATCAATTAACTCAAAGCGATAAATTTTCTTTCGTTCCGTTTCAGTTTTACCCACAATTCTATTTTGAGTCAAAGCTGAATGCAAATATATGGCATGCGGCATTACAGTAGCACCGATAATTCCAGCAGCCAGCATGACGCTATTGACATCTTTAAACTGTGGCGTAAAAAGACCCGCAAGAATCAACGAACCGTCTGGCTTCGCAAAGAACACTTGTAATCCAAAAGCCACAACGACGATAAACACCATTCCGGCTATTCCGGCCTCGAGCGGTCGAACCCCTCTACGTTGCAATTCAAGTATCGCAAATGAACCAACAGCTGAAATTAAAGCAGCAGGCAATAACGGAATTCCAAACAATAAGTAAAGTCCTAAGGCAGCTCCTATAAACTCAGCTAAGTCTGTAGCCATGACAACTAACTCACCTTGAATCCACAGTCCAAAGGTGACTGGTTTTGAAAATTTTTCTCTTGAAATTTCAGGAAGGTTTTTGCCAGTGGCAATTCCTAATTTAGCGGACAAAGATTGAATGAGAATTGCCATTAAATTTGAAGCCAGAACTACCCACAATAACATGTACCCGTATTCAGATCCTGCGGTGATATTGGTAGCGAAATTTCCTGGATCAATGTATGCGACTCCAGCAATAAAAGCAGGTCCTAAAAACAGCAATATTTTACTTCGTCTTCTGGGAGAACTTGCTATGTCTTTATACGATTTATAATGTCCGTTTGATCGATTTGACTCTTTATCTGGCATGATTTTCTTCTCTCCTCAAAAAAGCTTTCCTGAGGGAAACCTTAACGTATTTATCCGTATACTAGTCCTAAACGAATCTCTTTGTCAATAGCAAACGTACGACTCTGTCTTTAAATGGAGTTGCACTAAAATTGACTACACACAAAAGGGCACGGGATATACACATGTATACCTCGTGCCCTTTTGTTATAGTAACTTATCTCTCGACCAGTCGCTGCGGCTTCCGGACAAGCGCCATAATACCAGCAACTAAATAAAAGATACCGGCCAAAATACCGGCTCCACCTGTGACGAATGAACCGATTACTGCAGTAACAAGGAAAATGATTCCTGCTGCCATTGGTTTGTTATTTCCTTTAAGCAAGACCATTGCGACAATTCCTAACACAATAGCAACAACCGAAGTGCCAACAAGCAGCCAGCCACCCGTGCCTAACACATCGAGAAAAGCCTCCATATCAGCGGTACTAACTTCTGGTTGGTCTTGAGCTCCTTCGTTTAATGTATCTTCCAATAGCCCTTTATTGTTTTGAAGCCATACCATTAAGCCCCTAGTCCTGCTGTCAGTCCATACACTAAAACACCTAATATTCCTACAACGATTTCTGCTGTTCTTTTCATCATAATCCTCCTCATTTTTGGTTACTTTCTCATTTACTGTCCTGCGATATCGCGTTTGGTGAACGCAGTCCATGCAGCAGCTATGAAAATTACAAAATAGACGACCAACACGACGATAGAAAACGTCAATGTCATATCTTCATTGATTGGCATGCCGCCCGCCATATACTGTTTCAAATTCGTATTTGCAAATAAAATGTATTTTGCCCAATCGTATTGAGCCAAGAACGCCACAATCGCATTGCCTGCCATCATCAAGAAAATAGCTAAACCAATGGCCATGCCACTGCTTCTGAAAATAGCGGAAATCATAAAGGCGAACGTCGCCATCATAACTAATGTAACAAGACTATAACCATACGCTTCGACAATCTCACCCAATACACCCACTTGAGCAAAACCTTCTGTCTGTTGCTGAACAAATGTCGGATTCAGTCCATTTAACCCAAATAACACAGCTCCTGTTATCCAAGACGTCACCAATAAGAAAATCAGTAACGTAAGTGCGAAAATCAAAACCGAAACGTATTTAGAAAACAAAATCTTGGTTCGGGAAATAGGACGAATGAGTAATAATTTAATAGTACCCCATTTAAATTCATTTGAAATGATTCCCGCCGCCACCACAATCGTAAACAAGCTGATCAATGACGAAAGAAAACTATTTTCTAATACATACTCCCACCCGTCATAAGGCTTGGGTTTTATATTCTCTTCCAAGTAATAATTGTTTTCTTCAATAATCGGAGGATTAGAGAATTGCAGAAATTCATCTTTCTCCATATCAGTTGCTAGTTGTTCATTTTCTTCTTGAAGTTCTGTTTGCCAGTTTTGGCCGTATTCTTTAAAATCAGATTCATCTCCCATAAATTTTGTTAAAAACCCGCCGCCTATTGCGATTGCTAGTATGAAGATAAACATGACCCACGTTGACTTTTGGGCATATAATTTTATTTGCTCGTTCCAAATCAATTTTATAAAATTACTCAATGGTATTCTCTCCAATCAAGTCAAAGAATTTATCTTCAAGCGTAGCTTGCAAGACACGAACACCGTAAATGCTAATTCCTTGTTCTACTAACTTTTTCAAAATTGCAGGAATTTCTTCACGTTTGACGGACATCGAAAGTTCTTTTTCCACTAAACTAACCGTATTGGGCATTTCGGCATCCAAGTAATTTTTCGCAAGCGTTAACGGCTCTGCTTCAATAAACACAGTTTGTAACGCTTCTTCGTTTCTTATACTTCGAACAGCTTCAATCGCGATCAATTCGCCATTTTTGATAACGCCAATCCGGTCGCACATCAATTCAATTTCTGTCAATAAGTGACTCGAAACAATAACGGCTACATCTTCTTTTTCCGCTAAGTTGCGTATGTATTTGCGAATTTCACGGATTCCCGAAGGATCGAGTCCGTTTGTTGGCTCATCTAGTATTAAAATAGAAGGTCTGTGCAACAAAGCTTGTGCAATGCCTAACCGCTGACGCATTCCTAATGAATACCTGCCAGCTTTTTCATGAATGGCGTTTTCCAAGCCCACTAGTGAAATCACTTTGTTCATGCGCTCTTCTGTCACTCCATTCACCATACGGGCATATTGCTGCAAGTTTTTCCAACCGCTTAAAAACGGATACATTTCCGGGTTTTCAACAATCGCGCCAACGTGTTGAATCGCGCCTTTAAAGTCGGTCTTGATGCTTTTGCCTTCAATCAGTACATCGCCTTCTGTAATGTCAATCAAGCCAACCATCATACGAATCGTCGTGGTCTTCCCCGCTCCGTTTGGTCCCAAAAACCCAAACACTTCACCGGCTTTTATTTCAAAATCCAAGCCTTTTATGATTGGTTTTTTGCCAATCGTCTTTTTTAAATTGATTAACTGCATTGCTGTTTTTGACATACAATCACCTCCAAAAATTTCTGCTCTCTACTTTTACGAATGGAAAGTGAAATGGTTCCTAGAATTGGAAAATAAATTAGAAAATGATTGAATCATTCCAAAAAAAACAACCGCAAAGTATCTAACTTTGCGGTTGTTTCATTATTTATCACCATGTATGTTAGAAATACGTTGCTGCAATGCGTTTAGCTGTATCTACTTTTTCTTCTGATAGTTCTTTCATCGGCTGACGGCAATAACCTGCGTCAACGCCTTTTTCTTTTAAAATTTCTTTTAGCGTTTGGTAAAGACCGTTGTTCAATAATTCCGTGATAAAATCATTGGTCTCATGTTGGATTTCACGCGCTTTTGCAATTTCACCTTTGTTGGCCAATTCGTAAATTTCGCGCGCGCGTTGTCCGTTGACGTTGAACGTACTGCCAATCGCACCGTCCACACCAAGAACTGCTGCAGATAGAAGCATTTCATCAAATCCAGCGTAAAGTAGTTTGTCTGGAAACGTTTTTCTCATTCTTTCTAGCAAGTAGAAATCACCAGCCGTGAATTTCACACCAATGATTTTTTCGTTTTCAAAAAGCTCTGCAAATTGTTCCAAACTGATATTTACTCCTGTTAAGAAAGGAATCGAGTAAATGATCATTTTGTTATCTACTGAATTAATAATCTCATTATAATAATGCTTGATTTCTTCAAAGTCGAACTTATAGTAAAACGGCGTAACTGCAGAAAGTGCACCATAGCCTAAATCAGTTGCGTACTTAGCAAGTTCAATGGATTCTTTTAAGTTGATCGATCCTACTTGTGCGATTAACTCGACTTGGTCTTTTACTTCATCTTTAACGATGCGGAAAATTTGTTTCTTTTCTTCTGTAGAAATCATAAAGTTTTCTCCTGTGCTGCCGTTTACATACAAGCCGTCTACTTTACATACATCTACATTATACCGAATAATTTCTCGTAATCCTTTTTCGTTGATTTCTCCGTCTTTATCGTAAGAAACTATTAATGCTGTAAATAAACCTTTCATCTATTAACCGCTCCCTTTATCGTATTGTGTTCTACTTGGTCAAACTTGAAACAAATCGCTTAGTGATTTCTCTCGGTCGCGTAATCGCAGACCCGACAATACACGCATGAGCTCCGGAAGCTACCGCTTTTTCTAATTCTTCTGGCTTCCAGTAACCACCTTCTGCCATTACGGGTGTATCAATTGCTTCAGCCAGCGATTTGATCAAATCGATATTCGGTAGCTTCTGATCTCTCGTGTAATCCGTATACCCTGAAAGTGTCGTTGCTACTAAGTCAAAGCCTAATCCACTTGCGTTTACGCCTTCTTCAAAGGTTGAAATGTCTGCCATCAACAGAACACTCGGAAAAGCTTGACGCACTTCTGCATAAAACTCATCCAGTCGTTGGCCGTTCGGTCGTAACTGATCTGTTGCATCAAGTGCGATAATGTCCGCGCCTGACTTTACTACTTCTTCCACTTCTTTTAACGTAGCTGTGATGAACACTTTGCTGTCGGCGTAATCACGCTTAACAATGCCAATGACTGGCAAGTCAACGAGCTTTTTGATGGCACTGATGTCTTCATAGCTGTTGGCTCTAATACCAACAGCGCCACCTTCTTGTGCTGCTACTGCGAGTCTCGACATGATGTAAGAACTGTGCAAAGGTTCATCTTCTAATGCCTGACATGAGACAATCAGCCCTCGCTCTAGTTTTGCTAGTAATGACTGTTTATCCATAACGACTACTCCCTACTATTCCATAATGTATATCTTCTAAGTTGATTAATACAATTTACTTGCTGTGTTTTCTGAGATTTTCAATTGTGTTGCTTTTGCTTCTTTTTCATTTTTCATGGCTAGACCAGTGCAAATTAAATCAATCAAAAACAGCTGAGATATTTTCGAAACTAACGAACCACTATCTAGTGGACTTTCCTTGGCTGAGGATAATAAGACTAAATCAGCAAATTTTGTCAAAGGGGATTTTGTATAGCTCGTTAACGCGATTACTGTTGCACCACTCGCTTTTGATGCACTTACAGCGTCGACAATGTCTTTTGTGCTACCGGTCAAACTAACTGCAATGACGACGGTCTTTTCCGTCATAGAAGCTGCTCGCATCATTTGAAAATGTGAATCTGTGATAATACTGGCATTTTTGCCGATTCGCATAAATCGATTTTGCATATCTAACGCTGCAATTCCGGATGAACCAATCCCAAAAATGACAACATCTTCAGATTCAGCAATTTTCATAATGGCTTGTTCAAGCAAATCTTCTTCAACTACATCAGCAGTATCCGTAATCACTTGAATCACATTGTTTTTTACTTTATCCACGTATGTATCGTCAGTAGCGTCAGTCACCGTTGATGAAATTTCTTGAGCAAATGTAAACTTGAAGTCTTGAAAGCCCTTGTAGTCTAGCTTTCTGAAAAAACGCAACAAAGTAGCTTCTGCAACGCAACAGGCTTCAGCCATTTCTGTTAGCGAATGATACAAAACTTTTTCTTTGTTTGCCAAAATGTATTCGTATATTTTAGTATCAGACTTCGTGAAATCTGCTTTCATCTGTATCATCAATAATGTCGGCTTCAGACCGCCTAACTTCGTTTGTGGTTTCATCTGATCTCTCGCCTCACTTGTTGAAGTTCGTAGTTTTTAATAGCACCTAGTAAATTCGAGCGATTGCCGTTTTTTGCTAAACGAATGACAAGCTTTTCTTTGAAAGGTTCTAGCAAATTCTTGAACAAAGCGCTCTCAATTTCTTGCTCTAACCATTTTCCTTGAGCTGAAATCCCGCCTCCAATTACAACCGAGTCGGGGTTCCAAACATAGATCAAGGATTGCAAACCAATCACTAAGTCATTTAACCATTCATGAAATAAGTTTACAGACTCTTCATCACCACGTTTGACACTTTCCATAAATGCAGGAACTTGTTGGTGTGGCTGAATTTCTTGTATTTTTTGCTCTAGCCTACTAACAGATGCGTATTGTTCAAAGCAGCCTTTTTGGCCACATGAACAAAGTCTACCGTTAGGGTAGAGATTCATATGACCAATGGCACTGGCTAAATGACTAGCTCCTTTGTGGATTTGCCCATGTAATGCGAGTGAACCACCAATTCCTGTTCCAATGGTCAAAAACAATAGCTGTTGCGAATCTGATGCAACGCCTTTCCAAAGTTCTCCAAGCGCGCCGCAATGGACATCATTTTCAACTTCGACCGGAAGCTGAAGTCTGGTTTCTAGCAGTTTTTTAACGTTCATCCCTGTATAGCCTGGAATGGTTTGCGTCGCATAAATTACTTTACCCGCTGCTGAGTCAATCGATCCTGCTGTACTAATAGCCACCCCTGTAATGGGCCACTGTTGTTGAAGTTGTTTTGTCAGGTGCTCAATCTTTTCAACCAATACTGCTCCGCCTTTAGATGCGCCTGTGGGCGTTACATCTTCAGCAAGTATGTGCCCGTGAGAATCTCCAATACCATACTTAATATTTGTTCCACCAATATCGAATACAGCGACTAACATGTGAGATTCCTACTTTCGGTTAAGGTAATAATAGATCTGGTAAGAACAAAGCAATTTGCGGGAAGAACGTAATTAATAACAAACACACAACCAGTGGAATGATAAATGGAATAACGCCTCGTGTTAACGTAGCCACTGGAATATTCCCGACTCGTGACACCACAAACAAGGCCATGCCCATCGGCGGAGTCAATATCCCGATCATTAAGTTTAAAATAACAATAATACCAAAGTGTACAGGATCTACTCCTGCTACTAGTATGACTGGCACTAAAATCGGTACGAGTAAAATCAACAAAGCCAAAGATTCAACAAACATGCCTAAGAAAATTAGCAACAAGTTCATCAACAACAATAAAATAATTGGATTATCTGTCACGTTCAAGAAGAAATCCGCTACTTTAATAGCCACTTGTTCGTGCGCGATCATTTGTCCGAAAAACTCGACACCCATGATCATCAACACAGCGACTCCTGTTAACTTCATCGACTCAACGACGTTCGTAAACAATAACTTGAAAGTTAGTTCTCTGTAGACAAAGAAACCTAAGAACATCGCGTACAATGTAGCGACAATCGCAGCTTCTGTTGGGGTGAAGAAACCAGAGAAAATTCCACCAATAATGATAATCGGTGTCAACAACGCCCAAAATGCCCGTTTAAAATGATAAAACCTTTTTTTCATTGATGCTTTTGGTGCCTTTGCATAGCCACGCTTTTTCGCCCAAATATAAGCCACAACCATTAGTGAAAACGTCATCAACAGTCCAGGCAATACACCTGCTAAAAACAAGCGAGCAATTGATTGATCGGAAATAACGCCATAAATGATGAGTGGAATACTCGGTGGAATAATTGGACCGATAATAGCAGATGCTGCTGTTAACCCGCCCGCATAATCATCATCGTACTTTTCATCTCTCATCGATTTAATTTCTAACTGTCCAAGTCCTCCCGCATCGGCTAACGCAGATCCGGACATTCCTGAAAACATCAGAGACGCCATAATATTTACATGGCCCAATCCACCGCTATAGTGACCGACCAATGATTTCGCAAACGCAAAAATTCGTTCGGTAATACCAGAAGAGTTCATCAACGTCCCCGTCAAAATAAAGAACGGAACCGCAAGTAACGCAAAGCTATCAATACTATCGATCAACTTTGCTCCTGAAAAGAACACCAAGCTCCAATCGGTCATCGCGAAGTACGCAAATGCTGCGACGATTAATGTAAAACCAACTGGCATTCCTAAAAACAGAAGCAGCAACCAAACGATAAAGATAATGCCTACTTCCATTTAAATCTCCTCCTTCATATTGCGCCATTCTTGGTAGTTTCGCTCAAGAAGACGGTAAATCATCAATAGTGAAAGAAGTGGAAGAGCACTGTACATGTACACATACGAAATTCCTAATGCCACAATATCAACGGGTACTTTACGTAAAGCCATTTCATAACCAATATACGTCATCAACAATAAAACGATTAAAATGACAAATTGGAAGACATAGTTCAACCCTTTTTGTATTGCTTTTGGCATCTTCTCAACAAAATAATCAATATAGACATGCCCGTTTTCTTTTATACCGATGGATACGGCTAAGTAACCGACATAGATGAAAATAAATTTTGCTAATGCTTCTGACCACGTTAGCGGCTGATCAAGAACAAGACGGAAGAAAATTTGCATCGTCAAAACAATTAACATGATGATAAAAAGAACGCCGCCTACAATTTCTTCAAAATTTGCTAAAAACTTTTTCATGTTTTCACCTGATTCCTAATTAATCATTCGCCTCTTGAATTTCTTTCAAGTACGCATCTGAACCTTCACCAATTTCTTTCAAGTACGAAGGGTATGCTTTAGAAACTGCTTCTTTGAATTCCTCAAGATCTGGCTCTGTTACCGTTACACCTTCTTCTTTGAACTTCTCGATCAAGCTTGCTTCTTCTTCTTCAAATAGTGACGTGTGATAAGCTGTCGCTTCTTCGATGCCATCTTCTAAAATTGTTTTCAAGTCTTCTGGTAGTTTATCCATTGTTGCTTTGCTGACAACGTAGTTTACATCGTTTACGACGTGGTTTGTCATCGCTAAGTAATCTTGAACTTCATAGAATTTTTGTGCATCAATTGTTGATAATGGGTTTTCTTGACCATCTACTGCGTTAGTTTGCAAGGCCAAGTAAACTTCTGTGAAAGCCATTGGAGTGGCAGACGCACCTGTGTATTTTGCATAGTCTAACAAGTTTTGCGCTTCTGGTACACGAAGCTTCAAGCCTTCCATGTCTGCTAGTGATTCGATTGCACGGTTAGATGTTGTTTGACGTGTACCGTTATAAGCATTTCCTGCAAGAACCCAGTTATGCTCTGTCGCTAACTCTTCTTTCAACCCTTTACCGTATTCTGTATCGTTTAACACTTTTGTGATGTGTTCATAATTATCAACAATATAGGGTAAGCCCATTAAAGAAGCACGTGGCACCCAAATACCAAAACGCCCAGTTTCAGCTAAAGCCATATCTAACGATCCTTCGCTTGCTTGTTCAAGCATTGCACGATCATCACCTAATTGAGAGTTTGGATATAATTTAATCGTTAACTGTCCGTCACTTTCTTTATCTACGTACTCTGCTAATTTTTCTGCTGCTTTGTATTCGTTTTGCTGATTTCCAGCAACCATTCCAAATTTCAATTCAACTTTTTCTGATGAATCATCGCCACCTGCTTCACTTGATGATGAACATGCACCTAATACGAATAATGCTAAAAACAATACCCCTATTGCTAACCAACGTTTTGTCATAATTTTTTCTCTCCCCTTTTCCTTTTTAATGAAAGTGCTTACAAAAACTGAAAGGTAACTTTCAATTTTTATTTATTTTTGACAACAAACTTTCATTAATTTAGTGTAAGTATACTTTTATGAGAGTTTTCTGTCAATGTTTTTTTGAAACTTGATGGTTAGTTGTCAAAATAAATTTTATTGACTGAATTGGTGTAACTTCTCTAAAGTTGCTGTTTGAAATTGTCTCAATCTTTTTCGAACCGCCTTTTTTTAACATGTGACGTTCTTTTTCACACTCTACTAACGATTTATGGTTACTTGTTGAGCACAGTTAGCTTGAACTATCGTAAAAAAGGATATAGTAACAGTACAAGCTATTATTTTTGGTGAAGATGTATGTCCTGTGTTAGCGTGAGCAAAACTCGACGAAATTTTAAGCGCAACTATTTTTATATTTTTACTTTGCTATCCTTTAATTCAATAGGAGGTCTTCACTGTGAAACCACAAATATTGATCGTAGGAGCGGGTCCGACTGGACTTGATCTCGCTTATAGCCTTGCGCGTTTTGGTGTATCTTTTCGGATTATCGAAAAAAAGTCCGGGACAGGTACGGCTTCCCGTGCACTAGCTGTACATGCACGGATATTAGAACATTATCAGCAACTCGGCTTGTCCGATAGAATCGTCAAAAAAGGACAACCGATTTTGTCACTCGATTTGAGTGATGGAAAAGAAGTAAAAGCCAATTTGAAATTTCATGATTTTGGTAAAGGGCTAAGTCCATTTCCGTTAATTCTTAGCTTGCCTCAAGATGAACACGAAGATATTTTAGTGGATGAACTAAAACAATTAGGCATTGATGTAGAGTGGGATACGGAATTATCTTCTTTTAAAGATACCGGGGAAACAGTCCATGCCGTATTAAAAAAAGAAGGACAGCCAGAAGAGTCGGCTGACTTTGCTTATCTTTGTGGATGTGACGGAGCGAGTAGTACGGTTCGAAAAGGATTGGATTTTGAATTTCCAGGTGGTACGTACGATCAATTGTTTTTCGTAGCCGATGTAGAAACCAAAAAAGCGGAAGTCGAAATGGAAAAAATGGATATGTATATGGACAATGATGGCTTTATGTTGTATATGTCTGTTCGCAATGAATTCACAAAAAGAATCCTTGGCGTCGTGCCAGAGCGATTTAACAATCAGACGGAAATCGAATACAGTGACATTAGCGAGTACATTGAAAAGAAAATTGAAGTTACGGCTTCACGCGTCAATTGGTTTTCTACTTATCGCGTTCATAACCGTGTAAGCGATCACTTTGTCAAAGGCCGCACTTTTATATTAGGTGATGCCGGACATCTTCATAGTCCTGCAGGTGGCCAAGGCATGAATACGGGCATTGGAGATGCTTTCAACTTGTCGTGGAAGCTCGCAGCGGTACTAAAAGGCAAAGCTTCTTCTACTATATTAGAAACGTACGAAACAGAACGGATTGCATTTGCCCGGACGTTAGTCGCTACAACTGACAAAGCATTCCAAACCATTATCAATCAAAAGCTTCCAGGTACGGCGTTGCGCAAATTTTTTATCCCATACGTTTTGCCTTCTTTATTCACCGTTTCGATTACTAAAAGGAATGCTTTTAAAATCTTATCTCAAATTCACATCAACTATAAAAAAAGTAGACTCAGTAAAGGCAAAGCCGGAAAGGTTTTTGCGGGGATGCGCTTGCCTTGGATCAAAACAACAGATGTCGATAATTTCCGTGCTTTACGCTCGCTGGATTGGCAAATTCATATTTACGGCCAAGCAAGTAAAGAACTGAAAGATTTTGCCGCTGCGCAGTCGCTTGAAATTTATGAATTTGCATGGCAACCCTTCATGAAAAAAACTGGATTTAAACAAGACGCCTTATACTTTGTGCGTCCGGACGGTCATGTGGCGTTAGCAAATAACACGCAAGACGTGAATGTATTAAAAAACTATTTAACCGAATTTGAGTTGGTTGCGTTTCATGCCAACTGATCGTGTCTTTAGTTAGAAGTTTGTTCTTCTCTGCACTGCTATTGGCGTTCAGCAATTACCAGAAAAAAGCCTCCACTTTAAACAACCTATACAGGTCGTTAAAGTGGGGGCTTCTTGACTGACTTATTTTATTTTGCATGATCGTATGCTACCAAGATGGCAGCAAATGATTTAGCGGTATTGAGCATGGCTGTTTCGTCAAAATCGAAACGAGCGTGATGATGCGGATAAACTTTATCATCTTCTGCTAATTGAGCGCCTGCAAAAATAAAAGAACCGGGTACTTGTTGTGTATAGTAGCAAAAATCCTCACCCGGCATCACAGCTGGCGTTTCGACTACCGCTTCGGCACCTAACACACTTTCCATTGCGCGCTTCGCTAGTTGCGTTTCCTCGGGATGATTCCACACAGCGTCATAGCCCTTTTCAAGAACGGTATCAACTCTAGCGCCAAATGCTTTGGCTACTTGAGAAGCGATTGTCGACAATCGTTCAGTAGCGAGTGAACGAACTTCCGGTTTATACGAACGAATGGTACCGGTCATGACCGCTGTTGTGGGAATCACGTTTTTGGCTTGACCGCTGTTAATAGACCCTACTGAAACGACCAGTTGCTCTAGTGGATCGGTGTTGCGGCTAACAATCGACTGAAGTGCCGTGATAATGTGAGCAGCCGTGACAATCGGATCCACCGTTTCTTGAGGAATGGCGCCATGACCTCCTTTGCCATTCACAGTAATAACAAAGGTATCGACCGCAGCTTGGATATAGCCTTCTTTGTAAAACATGGTTCCCGATGGCATCGTGCTTTGAAGATGGCAACCATAGACAGCGTCAACGCCTGCGAGGCAACCGTCTGCAATCATAGCCTATGCACCCCCTGGATATTCTTCTTCTCCAAACTGGTGGATAAAGACTACGTTATGATGCACTTGCTCTGGATTTCCAACTAACGTTTTGGCAAAAACCATGAGTGCCGCTGTATGGCCATCATGACCACAGGCATGCATAGCGCCAGGGATGGTCGATTTGTAAGGCACCTCTTTTTGATCTTGAATTGGCAAAGCATCAAAATCTGCACGGAACGCAATAGTTTTTTGTGCATTTTCCGCATTGAATGTAGCGACTACACCACGTCCACCCACACCGGTTCTGACTTTTAACCCTAACGCATTGTAGTATTCAGCTATATATTGAGGTGTTTCGACTTCTTGATGAGAAATTTCAGGATATTGATGAAGATGACGACGAATACTCACCATTTCAGGGTAAAAATTTTCTAATTGGCTGACCAGTTGCTGGAGTTTTTCATTTTCTATGGACAAGTTTTGTGTATTAATTGACATGGACCATTACGCCTCCTTGATAGACAGTTTCGACTGAACGAAAAGCAGAAAGACTGTTTTCCGGATCTTCAGACAGAATGATAAAATCAGCGACTTTCCCGGCTTCTAGTGATCCGGTTTCGTTTTGAACATTTAAGACAGCTGCCGCATCATACGTTGCGGAAGTAATGATGGCACGAACAGTCATCACACCTTCATGCATCAATTCCAGTTCTTTAGCAAAATCACCGTGTAAGTTAAATGGTGTCCCGGCGTCTGTACCCGCTGCGATTTTTACGCCCGCTTTTACTGCTTTTCGGAAACTTTCTTTATGCGCTTCGTAACAATATTTCGCCTTTTTGATAGCATGCGGTGGAATTTCCCCTGAATCTGCATTTTGGACAATGTAATACGGTGCTGCAAGCGTCGGGACAAGCACTGTTCCGTATTCAATCATCAAATGAATGGTTTCATCGTCTAGGAAAATACCATGTTCAATGGTCGTAATTCCTGCACGTACGGCATTTTGAATACCGATAGTTCCTTGTGCATGAGAAGCGGTCGTTTTTCCAGCATGAAGCGCTTCTTCAACTGCCGCTTTCATTTCGTTTTCCGATAATTGTGGAGAGCCTGGGTCAACGCCAGGTGTCATCACACCGCCAGTCGCCATCAACTTTAATACGTCAGCGCCTTGCTTTAACGTTTGACGTGCCACTTTACGGATTTCGTCTTCTCCATCTGCTTCTGAAGCAAGCGGATAGCCGTGACCACCCGTCATGACAATCGGCTGACCAGAACCATAAACTGTAGGACCAGTGACAAGGCCTGCCTCTATAGCGTCGCGGTACGCCAAGTCAATATGTCCTTTCGACCCTAAGTTACGAACACTTGTAACGCCAGACTTTATCTGTTTTTTCCCGTTAGCTTGGTGACGATAAGCAGACAATGCCTGGCTGTCTGTAGAAATTTGAGCAAATGGATCTGCTACACCGTCCATGCCAAGATGAATGTGCATATCAAAAAATCCTGGCAAAATGGTTTTTCCTTGACCGTCGATTACAGTTGTTGCTTGTTTGTGAACAGCTTCTTCTCCAACTGCAACAATTTTGTTTTTTTCAATGAGGATAGCCGACTCTGTCAGCTTATCGCCTCTACCTGTATAAATCGTGACATTCTCTATTTTCAAAGACAATCGAATTCCTCCTCTAGTTAAAGTCAATAACCACTTCTATCTGTGACTCAGTAGCCACTTTAGCACTCGTCATTTCACTTTTCCGATCCTCAACCCACTTAACTAGTTGGAATTATTAATCTATTTCACCTTCTTACTATATAGTCTATGGCACGAAAAAGTAAGCTGTTTTTATGAATAATCATAAAATAACGACAAAGTGATCTACTTTTTTTGCTTTAGTCACGAAAAATCTATTGCGATTTTCCGAAAAGTGGTAGCACGTCGCCAATCGTTGTCACAGCAGGTTATTCGTGAGTACTTTCTTTAACCTCACATGCTTTCTGTTGAAACTTAAGTGTATTTTTTTCAGCTATTATAGGAGATCTTGCATTTTGTGACTTTTTGAAAAGAAGTTATGACAAGTATGTGGAGTGTGTTCTCTTGATTACTTTGATTGTCATTGAATTTTGTAAAGAAATTTTGCTATAGTTGCACATGGACTTATTAATCCGATGGAAACTAACGGATAACCAGAAACTTCACCAGTCAAAACTAAAGTTAGAGAAAGAAGTTGAGTTATGGAATCTCACGTACACGTTCAAAGACCAAAACTGATCGCAGGCATTTTAATGCTGGGTTCTTTTATCGGGTTGTTTGGCGAAACCGCATTAAATATGGCGTTAACAAATATTATGGACGACTTAGCTATTAGCGCAGGCACAGCACAGTGGCTAACGACTGGTTATTTGTTGGTGTTGGCTACGCTAGTGCCATTATCTGCTTATTTGGTTCGCTGGTTTACCACACGCCAACTAATCGTTTCAGCATTGCTGATTTCTTCACTTGGTGCACTTCTCGCTGCACTGGCACCTAATTTTGCGGTTCTGCTTCTTGGCCGGCTGATACAAGCCATTGGCACAGGTATTTTCTTGCCGTTAATGTTCAGCGTTGTTCTCATGATTTTTCCGATTCAAAAACGTGGATCGGTTATGGGGATTGTTGGACTGGTAATCACTGCAGGTCCTGCTTTAGGGCCTACATTGAGTGGATTAATCATTCAAGTGAGCAGCTGGCATTATATTTTTGTGGTTATGATCGCGTTAAATGTTTTGCTCTTGCTAGGTTCTTTAAAAGTAGAAAATGTTTCCATTATCTCGAAACCAACTATTGATGTGGCTTCGCTATTGCTATCTACTCTCGCTTTTGGCGGAATCATCTTCTCTCTCGCGACTTTGGCAGAAACACCTTTTGCAAATCCGTTTGTTTGGGGGCCATTAGTGGTCGGCGTTGTCGCATTGTTGCTATTTGTGTTGCGTCAGTTGAAAATGACACACCCGATGATTGATTTGCGTGTGTTTAAGTACACAATGTTTTCGTTGGGTACTTTGTTGATGTTCGCGACGTTATTCGTCATTCTTTCAGTATCAATTCTAATTCCTATTTATTTAAAAAGTGTCCTCGCTTATTCATCGATTGCCGCAGGACTGTTGATGTTACCGGCCAACTTTCTAAATATCTTAATGGCACCAATTGTCGGCTCTAGTTTTGACCGAGTAGGTGCCCGCATTTATACGCGAGCTGGATTTGCTTTTATGACTCTTGCCGCTTTACTATTTATCATGATTCTTTCGGCTACAACACCTGTATGGCAAGTGATCGCTGCACTTTGTATGTTGTTCTTAGGAGTTTCAATGGCCATTATGCCCGCACAAACTCATGCTATGAATCAGTTACCTCCCGATTTGTATGCTGATGGTTCGGCTGCTATGAATACGCTGACTCAAGTTGCAGGCGCTGCAGGGACAGCGATTGCCATTACGTTGTTTACAGCCGGTCAAAAAAACTACATTGCCGAGTTTGGCGCTGTCAATCCGGCAGCATTTTTAGCATCTGGTACAAATTTCGCTTTTTATGCTGTGTTGGTAGCTGCTATTGTGGGATTGGTAGGCTCTTTGTTTGTCCGCAACACCAAACTAGCCAGTTAATTGAAAAACACATCCGGCCTTTTAAAGGAAGGATGTGTTTTTTAGCTTTTATAGTCGTAAATTGACCAAATCCAATTGAATCATTGCAATACTCGCCACAATGACCCAAATCGTAATTTCACTCATGGTCAATATCCATTGTTTTGGATTATCGGTGTATTTCCATTCAAAAAAGGCTCTCACGGAGTAATCGATGACTATAAAAGCACCCCAGACAATTAAGTAAAGAGCGATTGGATATTCTTTGAAAACGAACAAATAGATCACGAAGATCGACCCAATCATTGTCGCAATTCGAATTGTCCAATCGATTTTCTTATGCAAATTGTTTATATGGTTATACGAAAACCAATCGATTTTCTCTTTCTTAATCTTAAAGGTTTTTCTCAAAACCCATTTCACGAACCAAATCACACCAAACACTGATGCCATCAGCAAAAAGAATTTCAGCCAAAACATGCCATTGCCCCCTTTTCAATTAAAAACTAACATAGATCACGTACCCTGCAAATAACACCAATATCAATAAGGTCATGCCTTTCCAGCCCATATCCCCTGCGATATCTGTTAAATTGCCACTTCCCGCTCCATTGTCTAATCCATCACGCACGTTTCCTCCAGGATTGTTCTTTTGTTCATTTTGTTTCAAGTGATTTCTTTTTTCTTGTGGTGTTTTTTGCATGTTCATAAGGGACACTCCCTATTTTTAGTTTTTTAAAATTCCATCACCTTATTCATATTATGGCATATTTTGGATAGGTCGCCTATCGCTATTTTAAGAATTCACTGGAAAAGGCGCTTGAAAGATTGCAAGAGACGGGCTATGCTTCAATTAGCTAGTGTGTTTATTGGGCAAATCAATTGGATAAAGGAGCTACGAATATGAATTCTTTTCAACAAGTATACGATAGAAAAAATACTCGTTCGGTAAAATGGGATACCCTTGGCGCTATTTACGGATTAGAAGAAACTTCAGACATCTTGCCTATGTGGATTGCAGATATGGACTTTTCTGCTCCTCCCGCTGTCTTAAAAGCCTTACATGACCGCGTCGAGCATTCGATATTCGGTTATTCGTTTATGTGCGAAGAATGTCGTACTGCTGTCATCAATTGGCAAGCCAAACGAAACGATTGGCAAATCGACAAAGACTGGATGTTATTTCACCAAGGCATTATTCCAGCGATTGCATCGATTATTGAAACGTTTACAGAAAAACACGATAAAATTGTGGTGACGCCACCCGTCTACCCTCCTTTTTTCCAACTTGCTGAACATCAAGATCGCCAAGTTTTGTATTCGCCACTTGTTGTGCAAAACGGGCAATACACGATAGATTTCAACGATTTTGAAGAAAAGTTACAAGAAGCGGCTTTGTTTATCTTATGCAATCCGCACAATCCAGGCGGTCGCGTATGGACGGTCGATGAACTAACAGAAATTATTCGACTGTGCGCAAAATACGACGTGCTGATCATTTCTGATGAAATTCACGGTGATTTGATGATAGGCGAAAGTCGTCATACCCCACTCGCCAAAATTGCTGGCAGTGAAAGCAATCGCATTTTCACCTGTCTTGCACCGACCAAAACTTTTAACTTGGCGGGCATTCAAGTGGCCATGATTGTTGCAACTGACAAAGACAAACGCGCTAAACTCGAAAAGCACGCGCTCGCACACGGCTCTGGTATGCTGAATGCTTTTGCGCCTACTGCGTTGACCGCGGCTTACAATGACAGCGAAAAGTGGCTTGAAAGGATGCTAGTCACTATTTCAGACAATATCGATTTTGCGAGTAGCGCATTAGAAGAAAAAATTCCCGGCTTACACGTTATGAAGCCGCAATCGACTTATTTGTTGTGGATCGATTACCGCAAGTTGGACTTGACTGAAGAAGAAGTGATGAAAAAACTACTGCTAACAGGAAAAGTCGCATTAGAACCGGGAAGCAAGTATGGTCCCGCTGGACTGGGGTATTTACGATTAAATGCAGCTTGTCCACGAACCACATTGTCAGAAGGCATAGACCGTATCGTTTTAGCATTAACAAGCACGACACAAGACTGAACACCCAAGCAAAAGGAGATTTTAAAAGATGATTAAAAAAGTAATGATGGTTTCAATGGCTGCACTGTTTTTAACAGCTTGCAGTGACAAAGCCCCCGACGAAACAACACCTGTTCCAGAAGAAACAAACAGCACTCAAAGCGAGTCTGCTGATGCTGCTGCAACTGCTGATCAGGGAGAATGGGCTTCTTTGCCGGAGTACGCGACCATTATAGACCAAATTGACGACGGGGAGTATAACTTTGAAACAGTAACCGATGTTTCGGAAAAACGAATTTTGCTACTTAGCGATCAAGATGGCAAAGAACAGTACAAAACCATTTTTATCAAACCGACCGACCGACTAGAAATCATTAAAATCGGGAATGATGGCGTTGGCGAAATTTTCAATGCGACGTTAAAGTAAGCAATAACCGAAATTCAAAAAAAGCCTTTCCCGATTCCAGTTAAGGAATCGGGAAAGGCTTTTTTGCTAATCGATTTATTCAAACAAAGGCGTAACCGGTTTTTCGTTATGCACGTGTTCAATCGCTTCAGCCAATAACGGAGCCACTGACAAAATCGTCAGCTTGGGAATGCGTTTTTCATCCCCGACACGAATCGTGTTGGTCACAACCAATTCCGTCAACGCCGAATCGTTGATTTTTTGAATGGCATCTCCTGATAACACGGCATGCGTACAACAAGCATAAACGGCTTTTGCCCCGTTTTCCACGAGCACATTCGCCGCAGCTGCAACAGTTGTTGCCGTGTCGATAATATCGACAATGATGATGACGTTTTTACCTTTAATGTCGCCGACAATGTTGACCGTTTCCGGCTCATCCGGATGCATGCGGCGTTTGTCGATAAAGCCAATCGGCACGTCCAAATGATTAGCCAGTTTCCGCGCACGGCCAAGCCCTCCGTTATCCGGAGCCACCACGATGGCATTGTCTAAGTTTTTATCGTAGAAATGCTTTTCTAAAATCTTGCCACCGAGCAATTGATCGACGGGCACATTAAAGAATCCTTGAATTTGTGGCGCATGTAAATCCATCGTAATGACGTGATTGGCGCCTGCTTTTTCCAGCATATTCGCTACCAGTTTGGCTGTAATCGGTTCACGTGAACTCGCTTTGCGGTCTTGACGCGCATAGCCATAATACGGAATCACCACGTTGATCTTGTTGACCGATGCACGTTTTAACGCATCAATCATGATCAGCAACTCCATAACATGTTCACTTCCCGGCTGCGATGTCGACTGAATCAGATACACATCCGCCCCGCGCACACTTTCCTCAATGTGAATTTGCACTTCTCCATCACTAAAATGCGCAATCGAGCTCTTGCCCAAATCATGACCAAGCAACTCAGAAATTTCCTGGGCCAGTTCTGGATTTGAGTTCAATGTAAACAGCTTAAAGTTCGTTCCTAGTTGATAAGCCACTTGATAGCCCCCTTGAATTTTTTAGATGATCCACTAATTACTAAGGTATTTGTTCGCCAAATGACCTTAGCAGTTGCTTTTATGATAACCTTTTCGTAGGGTAATAGCTATTGGTTGAAGGAGATTTTCTTTAAAAAAAGACTTAATTCAAGGCAAATTATACATTTTAACTGCTCACTTAAATTAAATATTATATTGCAGAGTTAGCTGCTCCTTTCCTACTATGTATTTATTAATATTAAAGTTACTTACAGAAGAAGTCTTTCAGTGTAAAAGAGAAAAAAGGAGATAGAGTGAGGAATTCTAATAAATGGCTTGAGGAAATAGTACTTTCTTTAATTTCAATCGAGGGAAAATGATCTTTAGAAGAGATCTATTAAAGAATTCGGAAGCAAGGCAATATAGACTTTACCTCTTACACCGAATGGAAGTCACAGGTTAGAAAAATATATACCTGTACTATAGTAATTGTGACATTTTAAAGGGAACAATTGGTGACACAACTGATCTATTATACTAAATCGAGGGTGAAAGAAAAGATTATTTTAGCATTAGAAAATTCAACAATTTTAAAAAGTAAGGAGTTTACTTAGACCCAAACCCCTCACTTTTCATCCAACTATTTATATAACTATGAAAATGAACATACACAAGGAACTGTTTCATCTTGAATTTTCAAGAAGTTCTCCACGCCTTCTCGATCCATGCGTTCACGGTACTCACGCAAAGTATAGGGTCCACCATTTTTTTTAAGAATAGATACATTTTTTTCGAAGTCTTTTCGGAAATTTTCTTCCATCTCTTCTTGTAACGCGTAACGTTCTGGCCATACGTTGTACAGCTGTGCGTAATGCTGGAAGCCACCACGTACACACCGTCCTCCACAGTTTGCATGTGAGAACCCCATAGCGTACATTCTCGGAAGCTTGATGCCCCATTCTTCTTCAATAATAGATTTCACATCAATGTCTTCTCTAAAAGTTTCAATCATCGGAAACCTTGTTTCAATCGGCTCTAATGGACGATGTTCATAAAAGTCTTTCAGGTTATCCGATCGATGTGTTTCGTGAGGCCCGATACCGAAATAAAGAATCGGTTCAAGGTTATGCACATCTCTTAATTCTTCCAAAAATACGATGGTTTGCTGTACTTTCAACTCTTCTGAACACTTCGCTAATCGAGAGTTTCCCAAGAAGCGATAATCATAAAATACTTCTTCAGGAGTTCTACCATCTACTCTTTCCGTAATTTCCACTCCGATATAATCTGCAACTTCATACATGAAACGATAATTGTCTTCGTCTTCCCACAAGGTATTTGTAAAGAACAAGATACTGTTCTCTTTCCCGTGTGCTTGGACCATCTGATAGGCCACATACGCACTAGAAGCACCGCCGCTATACATCGCTACGTGCACTTTTTTTCTTTCCAAAATAGCTCCTCCTCTTATTCTATATACTCATCTAGTAGTTTAAAAACTAGATATTCTATTTCTTCTCTTGGGACACTTCTTCCAGCATTATTAATGATTCGATTTACATTTTCATAAACCGTTATGGCTTTATTGGAAAGCTCAATTTTTTTAATGGATTTCTGCGAATCGTTGTATCCTAATAGGATTGTATCTTTGGTTTCGGAAGACATTTCCATATCCCTATAATCATTCTGCATCTGTCGAACAAATAAATCAAATGTTGTGTCTGACCAATTTCCTAATTCCACTCCTGTGTAATTTAAAGCAAATTGTTCAATAAAATTATCCGCGATAGTATTAATCGACTTTAATAATCGATTTCTCTTCACTAGATCCGCGGAATAAGTCATCAATCGGTCTTTTAGCGCGTCCAAAGAAGATACTTGGAAAGTCTCATAGAGATTATTTGTTACCTCCTCTTTGAACGTTTCAAAATGACCTTCTAATTCACTTTTCATTTCTGCTAATGAAAGCGAACTTTCAAACTTAGTTTGCAGCAATTCCAGACTATTTATAGGATTAACTTCAATTCTTCGAGCCATTGTTTTGAACTCAAGTAAGTTGGCGGGCATCTTCTCTGTCGTTTGAGAATGTCGAGGCAATTGGCGGAGCCAATTCAACAAGCCACTGCTTGCTCTAATGACAATTGTCTGGTCTCTTACATATTCACTCTCGTACTCATAGAATACTTTTTCGACACCACTTACAAATTGTAAGAATTCAGATGAATAATCGTTAAAAACAAATTCATATTCAGCGGGCTCTTTAAATATCCCGTAAAGTTTCTCAGCATCAATTGCCGTCACATACATTCCATTCCGATAAAACGTCAATTGCTCCCAAACATCTCGTAGAAGCCCTGCAAATAATAGCGGAATAAGCGGTTTTCGAATGCCAAATGGCGGCGCAATAAACATTTGTTCTAAGTCCTTCACCGAAGCTTTTCTGTGATTCTTGATGTATTCCAATAGCGCTCGGCGTAACAAATTATACGGTTCATATGATACGTGATTTAAATTGCTGACATCTAATTTATTATTTTTAAATACCGTAGCGTATATTAAATAATCCGGACCTTGGCCCTCGATGCCCAAACGCTCAAATTGCGAATTCTTGATTACATTATCCAATACAGTATAAATGGCCTTTGTTTGCATACCGTTCAAATTTCTTCTATTAATTGAATCATTTCTGATTTCAGGTGTGGATGGATATAACTCATACATGATTTCACTGATTTTGTTTTCTAATTGAACAGGATGAGTCACAGCCATCTCTAGTCCTTTATAATACCAGGAAACATTTTCATTGAAGTTTTCGAAGTCTTTCAAAAACTCTCTAATCTCAAATTGAGTTTCTGCCATTAATACGCTAACTTCTTCTTCTAGACGAGTATGCTCTGAGAGGAGCTTCTTATTCGAATAAATGGATTGTAATCCAATTAGTCTATCTATAGAGACTTTGATAGATTTGAATTTTCTGTTAGTCAAGGAGAAAATAACTCGATTATCTTGAACAGGTGCAATCATGGATATGGCTTTCAAAAATGAACTTTCATCAGTTGGAATTATATAATAAATATAACCATCTGAATCATATTGTATTTTTTTCATAAAGCCTTTTTCTAATAACTGTTCTGTTGTCAAAATATTCACTTGCATAAAACGTGTAATATTAATATCGTCATTATAATCTGTTGCAAGATAAAATTTCTTTTCAAGAAGACTTTTTAATGTGTCTAAGCGGTTTTCGTTGCTGACTTTCAATATAGCTCTTTCTTCGTCCAACATCTCATCAACTAAAACCGAGCTGCCTTCATTCAATTCCCACAGCCCTAACACTCGATTAAAGCGTAGCATTTTCTGTTGGACCAACTTTTCTAAATTCAATCTCAGCTCTTCTAAATGTTGACCTGTTCCAAACATCAATAACTCTTCGTTCAATTTAACGATATTTGTTGAGTTTGATAAATCCCATAAAGTGATCATTTTCAGCAAATCTAGTTGCCCTTTGTTTTGTTTAGTTCCTCTCATTTTATTCGTGATTTTAGCGAACGTTTTCAGAGATTTAAATGATTCATCTCCCAAAAATTCATTCATCGAAATTTGAAAGAAGTAATCAAAAAGAATATGAGGATAATACATCCCTTCTTTTTGTTTTATAACGAAGTTAGTTAAACCACCCGTTTCTTCGCTTTCTAGGAAAGTAAACAGGGTTCGTTCATTTTGTCCAAAAATATTAGATAACCTTGGCAACAAAAATAATGCTAGTGGATGTAAAGGATAAGAACCTTCTACGATCAATCGTTCAGTTTCTTGATGGTTTAATTCACTAAATAAGTTATATTTTTTTAAGATCCATTTGGAATCTGCTGATTCAAGATTGAGCAACATCAAGTCTTTTTGCATGTTTTTAGTGTATTCTTGCGCAATTCTATAAAAAGTGGCTTTATCACTTTCTACAAAATATGTCTTAAATCGCTTTTCAATTCTTTGGAATTCCGCTTTAAACTCTTCATTATGCCCTAACATATATTGCGACATATTTTTGTGAGATATAAGCAAAAGTTGGATGGTGTTTTCACTCCGCCCAGCCACTTCTGCTAAATCCTGCAAGTCTTGCATCGTCTTATAAACTTGTGACATTTCCAATGATTGAAGAAATCGTCCAAATTCATCGTATGCAATGAAAATTCTAATATTTTCTTCCTTCAATTGCGCAATAATATGCGTGATTTTATCTATGAAATTCGCTTCATAATCCACTTGAAATTTTGCGCCAGCACTTAAGGTAGAATATTCTCCTATGAACCACTCGATCTCTTTTGGATTATTATTATTAAGTTCTTTTTTCCATTGAATTAATGTATAGGAACGATTTTTCAACGATTTCTTAAATAGACTGAAGGTTTTCGGAAATTCTGATTCCCACTTGTACAAGACACCGTAAATTTCTTCAATTTCTCCAGGTATATCTATTTGATACCCCGTCTTTTTCACTGCTTTGGCAATTGAGTTTATAATTGTTCTGCTAAAAGGACCTTCATTTCCAGAAAGAACTACAGGAATAAACATTGCCTTCTCTTGTTTAGCTGCATTAAGTTTTTGAAAAATTTCCTGATCTACATCTTTAAACTTATTAATTAGTTTATTAAAGTCTTGATTATTAATATTGTCGGAGAAAATATCCGCTACAATTGTCGCTGCCAAAGACTTCCCACTTCCATAAGGTCCTATCATAATATGCGAATTATTTTTACCGTCCCCTAAGAACGCCCCTATAATGCCTTTTAGAAATTCTGCATGAGAAGGGGTGGGCAAATAACGTTGAACAAATTCTTTGTTTCCGATATCAAACTTCAAATTGATACTGGTAGTAAATACTTTTTTATCTTGAGTAATCATAAATTTTTTCTACCTTTCCCCTCATGCTCATAATAAATAAATTCTTCTGGAGAAACTTCCGGAAGACGCAAGGTATCCAAATTATTCGTTCTTGTGAAAACAGCTGGAAATTCTGCATGCTCTGTCCACGTGCTAATCAAATTCACTATCGAAGATCTCTTCATATTAAATAATTTCCCTATCAATTCTTCTTTATGTACTAAATCATCAATACTGACAGAATTCAAATTTCGTCCTTGCATGTATTTAAGCAGCGCATAACCTACTAGCAACAAGTTACTTTCATCCATTTTCGCTTCTTTTTTATAAATAACCCCACTACGTTCTTCCAATAAATTCAATTTATACAACGGACTTAGTATAACTTCCTCAGGATCTGCAGCGCTTCCGCCACTAGTATAAAGTTTAATTAAGCAATCAATGTCCCGTTTCAACGAGTTTTCGGAAACAACTCGCTTTTCGTGTTTCTGAACCCAATTAGTAAGTTCAGAAAGAACATCTTCCCGAGAGAAAGAAGTTTCTGTATATACATTAAAAAACCAATACCACGTTGTACTGATGTCCCTATTAGTAGCTAAAGAATGATGTAACAACCCTGCCGTATTAAAATATTTAATAGCCCGGTCTTTTTCATTGATGAAATTGCCCAAAGACGTAATTTGATGATATTTTTGATTATTATCACGAACTTCTTCATATATTTTCGTCGCAACTATCCAATGTTTTAAGGACTGCACCATATTCTTACCCAATCCCATTTTTTCAAAAGCATCTTTTTCAAAGAAAAATGAATTATTTACTTCTACGCTCTTAATTGCTTTACTGATCCATCTATCACGTAAATAGAAACTTTGATGTTGACTGTAGCCCATCTACCTTACCTTCTTTCATTGGAGTTAGCCTCCAGTAAAAATTGTAACAGAGAAAAAAGACTATGAGTCCTTTTTCTTTGTTTTTCAATTAAAATATACGAATATTAAATTTCACTTCATTAGACAATTTTCACTTCATTAGACAATTGTTATTTCAAAAAAATCTTAATCGATTATTTCTTTTAGCACTTAAATAATTTTACCATGTTAAAACAAAAATGGTCTCAAAAAATAACTTCAATTTATTATCATTATAAATCTAATTTTTTAAATGCCTAAAGCAATATAATTTAAATACATCTAAAGATGGTACTTCCTTAAACCTCTACTGGCATTAATTACTGTGACACTTCTATAACTTCTTTCATTTTTTTAAAAGCAATCTCTTGTTGCACTTTTGATAACCCAAAGAACAATCCAATTACCGCATCTATATTTAACTCACTTAATCGTTTTTGAATTTTTAGATCTAATTCATTCACGTCTTTAGTCAATTTATTCGTTAGATATAAAGGAATTACATTTGTATGCTGTAGCCATGTTGAGCATTGCTTAACGTCCCAAGATTTTACATCATTCTCATCAACAATATACTTTGCTTCCCATTTCTCAGCTTGTTCATCTAAATGCATTACCAAACTGTTTTCATAATTCTCTAAAACAACAGAAAAATCAATTTCAGATTCAATGTTCAACCATTTTCTTTCTAAAGCTCCCATTTCCATTAAAAGAGCCTCGCGATTCTCTTTAATACCCTGAAGTATCTGGATATCATTTAAAAAGTTTTGCAAATTGTTTGCAGCTTCTTCTATTCCTTCGCGATCTTCTTCTCTTATTTCTTTATTTAAGATTTGTTTTACTTTGATAAAGAAATTTTCACACTCTTCTACTGTTGATAAGTCGTAAATAGTATCATAAATTTCTTCAACTTCAGTATTTAATCTTTTAAGGCAATCGCCTGTTTTTTGCAAAATACCTTCTATGATTTGATGCAATTCTTGTTTAGTTTTATTATCGACTTTGCTTTTGTTTACAAATTCGATATTTTTCGAGCCTTCTTCTTTAATTTGCACTAATCTTTGGTATCCAAGAGAAGTAGAAGGAGCATTCTTTCTAGCAAATTGATTAATAGTATCTTCAATTTCTCTAGTTTTAAGACTCTCATTTAAATTATCCAGTATTGCATTTTTCCGACTTTTTAGTTGTCTTGCTTCTGATAAATAATCATATCTATTCAAGGAATCAATAATTTTTTCTACCCACTTATCAAAACCGCTAGCTTGTCCAAGACTTTGGCACTTTAATTCTTTAATGTAAGTAGCAAATGTTTCTTCAATATAGTTATGACACCGCACTTCAATCTTTCTTGCCTCTTCTATTTGTTCAATGTTATACACATATTTCTCAGAATCTTCTACTTGTCCGTGAATATTCTCTACAGTGTCTAATATTTCGAACAATAATTTGAAGTCATCTGTTTTTCTAGTTGCCTCACCTATGTCGGCACGAATTTTACCAAACTTGCGAATTGTATTATTATAAAGTCGTTTTCCTTCTTTTAAAAGATACTCAAGATGTGCCATTTTATCTTCTAGATCCCCAGGTACGTCTTCTTCTTTTTTTAATTTTTCATAGTCGTCGAAAAGTTGATTTGCTATTATTACATCATTATTTTGATTTACTTTTTTAAATAACGTTAGATAACGACCAGTAGACTCTTCAGGATTAATACGCAATACAATGGTTGAAAATAAGGATTTGAAATCTACATTCTTATCTAAGAAGACTACTTTACTCCACTCTTCTAACTTTAGGCGCGAATCATCCACTCTTAAGCGAGTTTCTGATTTACGCTGCACTAAATATACTGCTACAAGTAGTGCTAATGCATAATCATTTATTCCGAATGGTGGAACTTGATATCGATCAAAAATATTTTGAATCTCCATTTTTTCTTCTTTTTCAAGGATTTCATCCCATTCATTAAAAATGTATAAAACACGGGGATTAGTAGGAGAAATTATCTGATAATCTCCATTGAAAACCCCCACGAACCAGCTTTTTTCTCAAAAAGCAGATCCTCAACGCGATTCCTAATTTCTGTAGTTTCTGAATGAATCAATTGAAATGTAGCTTCCGATAACACCAAACGCCCAATACGGGACAAATGTTTTTTCCCTTTTGATAAATTCTTTTGAGCAAATTCAGTAAAAGGGAAAGGAATAACTTTGCTATACAGCTCCATGAAAAGTTGTTCCATATACTTACTTGGCCTTACATTGATTTTTTCAATTCCACTAGCCTTTAATACTAACCTTTTTGTTGCAAGATCATTGAAAGAGTCGGCTAAAACGTTACTGACTTTCAATTTGAAATCTGTAATAAATCGATTATACTTTTCTTTTTCTGGTGCAGTGAATAAATTAGTAACTTGATATTCTTGAATGGCTTCATAGAATTTATTATCTTTATCATCTAAAATACAAAAAGCTATAGGAGCTTCATTAAATTTTTCTTTCATTAAGATAGTTTTAACATTATTTAATTTCTCTTCACTAATATCAGAAGGTAGGTAAATCCATACTAAACGCCCTTTTGGAGTGTCCGGCCCTACTGATTCTTTCCACTCTTGTTTTAGTTGAGCTAAAAATCTTAAATTCATATCTTTAACATGAACAATTTTTTGAGTAAATTGCCACTCTGTTGTTTTAATAAAATGATGCCCACCAAATGCAGTTTCTTGTTTATCAAGAGGTAAGATATCGTCCAAAGCGTTGTCAAATACTAAAGATAAATCTAATTCCAGCTTACTTTTCTTCTTGTTTACAAGTCGTTTAAAATCATTAATTCCAATTGCATCAGCAACGAAGTCGTAAACGTTTGCACTTTCATCAAAACTAATTACACCAAAGTTCCCCTCTAACTGTTCTACTGCTGTCTCTACTTCTTTTATCGAGAGGTTCGATGCATAAGCTAATGCTTTTTTAGTATCCACTGCATTTCGAGTCTTGAAACGACCGATGCGTAGTATTAAATTCGCTGCAAGTACTTCTCTTTGACGCTCATCGAACTTATCGTCATATTTAGACAAAACTTGATTATATAATATTGCATATTCGCTTTGCTTGCGCCCTTCTTGTTCGGCAGCAAGAAGCTCTTTGAAAAATTCTGTACGTATTATTCGAGTAGCCGGCACAATTACCAAGTCACCGAACTCTCTCAGCTCTCTTTCTCCTTCGAATTCAATCTGCCGCTCTAAAAAAGTCAGTGAAGAGCGTTGTTGCAGCCAGGATGAAAGATTAGAAAGCATCCAAGATGTCATTGGATGTAAAGGATAAATTCCTTCTAATACAACTTTTTTAAAGTGCTCAAAATTTCCCCATACACTTGAGCTTTCAGCTTGAGGAGCCCATGCTAAGAAATCTTCATGGTATGAACACCAGTCATTTATTTGATTGTCTATTTTATCAACCACTAACTCTTTAAAAGCACTTTGGTTTTTACGTTCAATTAAATTAGCAAAAATGGTTTCCAGATTGGAAGACAAATGG
This sequence comes from Planococcus versutus, assembly GCF_001186155.3. Lineage (NCBI taxonomy): Bacteria > Bacillati > Bacillota > Bacilli > Caryophanales > Caryophanaceae > Planococcus > Planococcus versutus. The sequence continues at coordinate 3,047,777 of NZ_CP016540.2, forward strand.
ACTTTTTCACTTGCTTCGTATCTACCTATATAGCGATTGATATTAGCAGTCCTATCTACTCGAGTGAGGTACGACTTTAAATCAGACTGAATAAAGCCTACGAAGATAATTTTATCGTCACTGTCTTGAACTGCTTCATAAATCTGCTGTAATGCTGAATCTCCTGCTCGAGTTGGATAAGATGATGCAAACTCAATATATCTTCCAAATTCATCAAAAAACACAACTACTTTATTAAACTGCGCTCTTTCACCACATAAGGCATCGGCTATTTTAGTTAATACATCTCCTGCCGAGACGCCTTCGTCCCATCTAATATATGTACCGTTTATGTCAAAGTAAACCTTATTAACCACTTCAAAAACATTAGATTCTTGCAAAATATTCTCCATCAAATATTCTTTTAACATATTAAGAGGCACTTTATTTAATAATTCTTCACTATACTTCTCATATAAATTTACATAGTTCTTGAAAGTATTAGAAACAAAATTGCGAGCTATATCATAAGATTTAGTTAAATCTTTAAGAAAATCTCCATTTACACCATTGATATCTAAGGTTTTTTGAGTTGTATTTAATATCTCGTAATTTAAATTAAAGTCTTTCATACCGTTCAATATCAATACTAAATTTGGTTTTAATGTATAAGCAGAAATTTCTTTAGAAATTTTCGAATCTACACTCCGTAAATTAGAGAGCACGTTTTTCCGTCCTTCTGTATCTCCACTAAACAGACTTGCAAGTGTTACAGCTAAATGGGATTTACCCGTCCCGTAGGGAGCAATTGTCATAAAGAAATTTGATAAAGGACTTTCATCATACAATTTATTAGCCAGAATATTAGTGAAAGTTGCGGTATCTACTAAGCGGTGAGATTTAAATGCGATATCATTTTCTGCTACTCCGAAATATTCAGGTCCATGGAACACAAAACTTTTCGCTATTTCGTTTTGTTTTTCTTCGTTATAAAACCAGTCCACTTGAACTGCTCCATTAAAGTATAATTCCTTTTTAAATCTTAAAATATCCTTTAATTGATACATAGTACACCTTCTTTACTTAGATTAAAAAGTTATATAGTTTACTTAAACAATAATCTGAAGAAACTTGTTTAATAATAGTAATTGGAAACAATTGTCTATTAACGACGATTACTCCCTGATCCTGCAACAGTTCTAATACCTCCATCACAGTATGTTCATTCCATACAAATGGATTTCCAAAACCTAAAGTATCGGTAAGTTCTGTAAAAGTAATTTCAGATTGTGTGGGCAAATGTATTTCCCAATTTTTAAAAAGCAAATAAGCATAAACATACCGATAAACCGGATTTATAGAATGAGATGAAATAATAAATTCATCATTTTCTATAGATAAAAAATTTAAACTTGCAAATGACCTTTCAGCAGTATAAAAAGATCTTAGAGGGGACAAGTTGACTTTTGAGCTGTCAAACTTCCGAGTAACTGCATTAGAAAGACTGTTTTGCGAAAATGCATCTCCGCTGACAGGAATGTACTGGTTAAACAAATATGACCATAATAAAGTAGGAGCATATTTGTTAGACATTTCGTAATGACAAATAATTTTCGATAAATCTTCAGTCAAAAATGGATCTTCTTGATAAATAACATCTCCTAAAGCTGTTAATGATAGAGAATACTTGTTATCTTTTTTGTCGAAATTAATTAACCCCATGGCCTGAGAATAGTAAATATGCGGTACTACCTTACCTGACTTTTCTCCAGTTGGAATCATTGTCAGTGAAGAAAGTTCTTCTTTTGAAAGATATTCACAATTAGAAGAAGCTACTCGCAACAATTGTGCGAGCGCTTCTGTTTCAGGTGCAAATGTTTGATGGAAATTTAACTGATATTTCATTTTTTAAATCCTTTCTTTCAGTGGGGTAACATCTATTATGGCAGGTCTTCCATATTGTAATTCCCCGTTCTCTTTCAGCATAGGTCCCGAGACTATGCATTGGCCCTTGCCAATCTTAGATAATTTGTTGGCCCATTCTTTTCGTTCTGAAGCATCGGTGCTTAAAAAGCTTGCCATATCATTTATTTCCGATTCCGGTGGAGAGAAGTAAACTTTTTGTCCCGCATTTTGCAAACGACGTATTTCATCTTTCGCCATTTGCCCTTGCATGAATTGGGTTGCATACCAGCCAGACCATCCAAACTTTCGGCCTTCGGTCAAAATTTTAGCGCTTGGTGACTTTTCAGAGTGATCTAAGTTTTGGGCCTCATCTAGAATGACAGGAAATGGTTTCGACTTATCCCCATGAGATATGTTGAAGTTCCATAGATCCCATAAAATAAATTCTGTAACAATTAATTGTACTTCTCTAACAAATCCAGAAAGTTGAACAACAAAAACAATTCCATCCTTAGTACGGTGCTCTTCCCAGTTATATTCTTTTTCAATATCGAACGGATTACGATCAATTAAAGGCTCAATTTTTGAAAGAACCGTTTTCGCATTACCAGAATTATCGCTTTCCAATTCTGCTTTCAAGTATTGAAGATTCATTTTACTGCCATATTTTTTTAAGCCACTAGATGTGGCACGGTAAATAGCATTTGCTTGCTGATCTCCCATTCCAGGATAAACTGCGCTAAATACACTTCGAATGCGTTCTGCTACATCGATATCCGATTCTTCCATGAAGTCATCTTCATCAATTTCTTTCATATTCTTTTTAAAGGGGTTAACTGGAAATCCTTCTTTTTGAACATGAAATTGATTTATACGATCCCCTAAAGAATCTTTAAATTCTGGTTCTAATTTACTTTTCTTAAAACCGTCCGTATAATCAAAAATTAAGCTGGAGATATTATTATTAGCTAACTCTAATAATAAACATTGCATAAAATAGGTTTTACCTACCCCGGATTTGCCTGAAATTAAGATATGTCGATTTTCGAGTTTTGGATGTCCATATTCCCAATAAATTTTTTTCTTTGTGCGGGTATCTTCGCCTAATAAAACCCTAATAGACTCTAGACTTTGATCAGATTTCTCTACTTCTTCAACCACGATTTCAGGTAACTCGATTCCTTCTGAGTTATCTTCTAATGATTCGATATCCTTTTTCATTTCACTTTGTACTTCGGCCGCTCGTGAATAATTATTATTAATTTTGTTTGCTAAATTATCGTATGAATCTTTATAAACGTCTATTTTTGCATCTCCTTGAACAAGTTGAGGTATTTTGGATGGTATAACTACCTCCTTATATTCTTCTTCAAATAATTCATTATGCATATTTCTGATAACTTCTTTATAATTTTCTTCATCATCTGCAAAAATATCAAATTCTTTAGATATTGGAGCAATGAACTCAATTTCTAGTCTTTCTTCTGGAGGAAGTAATTGTGATTGAATGTAGAGTTGGCCATATGCTTTATGAGTAATTTTCACATTGTCAGACCCTAACATATTTTCTGTTACTGAAATCTCTTCTCGATTATGATCTAACCAATAAGTGAGAAGTGTTGCTTCCCAATTAATTTGAAATTCTCCGTCTAATATCTTTAACAAACTTTGATTGAGAGTACCCTTAATATTTTGATCTTCTGTCACATGCACCGGAGAAAAAGCTAACAACCGGTATAATTGAGCATACCAATAGCGTCGATCATTAGCCGTGGATTTGCTATTAAGGACTTCCACCAAGAAATCGATACCGTTCTTTAATTGTCGAGTTCCTTTATCTATATGAACTTGATTTTCTTTCCCCATCTTACATTCTATTAAATTCGCTTTAATAATCAGCTTTTCAGAATTCAAACTATCTTTTTCTATTTCTAAAAGTAAATAGTCAGGTCGATTAGGTACATTATTAAACCAATGACTGTAGGAATCTAAAGAAATAAAACTTCTTAATATTATATTAGGTTTAGAAGCTTCAATTTCTAAAGTTTTGACTGCTAAAATTCCAGACAAAAAGCTATGAATTTCATAATTAAGAGGATTTAAAGCTTTCAATACTTTTATACCATCTAGAGCAGTGGAAGAATCTAACATGTACTCAGCAGAATTATTACACATATCCATATCCCACGAAGTAAAAATTGATTTCAAACGATTTTTTAACCTTAAAGCAATATCTTTCTTCATAATAGAGGAAGCGGAAATAGCAACATTTAACTCACCAAATGCTCCTTCGCCTGTAGCAAAGCTAATAATTTGTTCCTTTTCGAATAATGCTTTGTCTAGCCCTACATCCATTGAAATGACCCATTGAGAATTTTTATGTAAGATCTGTAGAGTTTCTTTAATAGATGCATCAAAACCTAGCACTTTCTCAATTCTATATAATTGTTTTTCACCAAAAGGATTTTCGATCCAGAAAACTAATTGCGAATGTGCAAAAGACGCTTGGAATTGTTTTTGACTTACGGAAATATTTCTTACTGTTTCATCATTTCTTGCAGGCATTGGATGAAATACCATAGGGAATCGAGTATCTCCAGGTTTGATATCTTGCTCCCCAGTTTTTTCATATTTAATTTCTTTTGTAACCATAAGGTTTTCTATGAATAGTAAATCAAAACGTGTCTCATCAATAATGTTCTTTATACTATTTATATTGCTATTATCAAATTTATTAAAATAAGTTTGAATTATAATATTATCATCTTCAGTAAATACGCTATCTAACCACTTACTCATATAATTTTTAGCTTTATGATTAGTTTTTGACGATAAAATTTCAAGTCTTAAATTTACACCATGGGATGAACTTTTATAAGCACCGATGAACTCGTGTAAGCCTTCAACTACAGGCTGCAGCTGCTCGAAGTTAACAAAACCAATAGATAGCGAATCGATATTAGCCGGGAAAGTGCCAATGTACTGTTGGATATGAGATTGAATTAATTTCGCCTTTGCAGAATTAGAAGCTAATTCTTCTTCATTTTCTTCTTTACTTGAGGAACTTACTTCTAATAAACTGGAACTATCTAGAATTGTGGTTTTACTATTAGTACCATGTAGAGCGAAATATCCCAAAACTTGTGTAGGAATACGACTCAGATTGTTCTCACTCATAATGGTGTCTACTCCAGAAATGATAGTTGATTGTCTCTCAATTTTTTCGAATTTTGCATTCAGTCTTGAAACAGAGATACCGTCAGACATTAAACTTTCTTTAACTAATTTAGCCATACCTTTTCGTTGGTAAGCTTGCTGATCTATTATTTTTTCTAGCATTGCGGGGTGAAAAGGCGGGATTATAGCACCTTCAATCTTAGTTACAGTAGAAATTGCATCTTCTTTGGCAATAATGTTAAATAAATTAGAGACGAGGTAAAGACTATCCTTTTCTACTTGCTTCATCTGCTCGACATTTTCATAAATTTCTTTAATAACTTCGGTATATTTATTTACAAAAAGCGCTGCTGTGTTGCTATAATGAGGATTTATCGACTTATAAAAGCCTTCTTTATTTATGTAATTAAGGAAATCCATAAATGGTTCTGCTAAGCGCAGCAATTTACTAAATAATATACCTTCTACTGACTGCAAATGTTTTAAAATATCTAATACATCGTTAGCTATAATTTCATGCTCTTTCAATTGAAAGTGAAAGGATGCTGTATCAGTGCTGGATAAGAGATTACCTAAATTATCCGCGCTAAAAACAGGCAAAACTCCCTCAGCTCCTTCAAATTTCTCTTCTAGTATGGTGAGATAAGAAAACGACTGAAGCCAATACTCATAAGGACTGAAAGACCATATATATTCAACTTTCTCAAAGTCTGCTATCTGTAATTGAAATGTTACTTTAGAAATTTTCATTTGACTAGAAGCAAATCCAACAACTGGGCTATTGAAATTATTTAAGTCAAAGATTTCTTCCCCATTTAAGTATTTGATATTGACAACATTACTTAACTCATCATTTATATAATCATTGATGCCTTTTACTGCCATACAGAGCTCTTTCCATCTACTTTCTTGATCATCGCCTTCAAAACCTTCTGCTAGTAAGATTTGCTGCACATCTATAAGTAAATCTCTACCTTCAACAATATCGCCATCTTCTTTAGTTTGTTGTATATAGTCGATTATCATAATTAGAAAAGCTTGCAAAGGATTTCCCCTTATAGCTCGAACTTTAGGAGTTACTAGCTTATTTTTTTTCGTTTTAACACCTAATATTTTATTAAGTAAAAAGAAATCGAATTGCCCAAGTTCTTCTCTTAATTGATGAACGTTTATTCCTCGTGCGAAATCAAGAACTTTATCTTCAAGAGTCTCATAATTTGAAAATGTCTCTACAATTTGCTTTTCGTAATCCTCGAAATCTTCAGTTTTAGTAAATTCTTCAAATTTTTGTTTTAGTTTTTTTTCTTTACTCGGACTAAAACCATCTTTATATTCGTCTCGTCTAATAAATTTAGCTGCACTTTCTAAAAGAGGGAATGTTTTTGTACTCACCAACTTGTTAATGGCTTTTGTCTCTACTTTTTTAAGATTTGGTAGGCCAAAATAAACCAACAAGTTACTTAATACAAAACGAGTTAATTCGGATGCTTCTGTAATCCTCTCTCCTTTCGTATCTTCAACGATTTCGCTTACCTGCAATAAATTAACGGGTGTTAGTTTAAAAATAACTTCAAATAGGACATTAACCAAATCTACTTCAGCTTTATTTTCAATATCAATTATTTCATAAAACCATTGCGCATAATTTCCATTTATAGATTTTTCAATATCTTTAGGAGTAATAGAATAAAAGTCTGCTAGTCCGCCTTTATCTTGCACACTCTCAGTGCCAAGGAGAATTATGGTTTTCTTTTCTTCAGCGAATTCATTACGCCATTTCGTTAATCTTTGATTATCGCTGATAAAGTTCTTTTCTTTTAATTGCTGCAATACTAATTCGAATTTCTTCTCTCGGGAAAACTCTTTATATTTTTCTTCGGATAATTTAATCGTTATATTGTTATTGCTATCTTTTAATGAATTCGCAAGTTCCAAATAAATAGCAGGATGGCTAATGTGATCAATTCTAAAAAGTGAGGCACTATGAACTTCGGCATTTTTTTCACTTACAATTTGTATTAATTCCTTTACGTATGCTTTCATTACAATCACCCTTTAAATGGATTTTCAACTATAGATGTTGCATCAGATAAGTTTCTTAAAAAACCACAGTCTTTCAATAATTGCTGGAATGCAACTTCATTCTCATCAAAATCAACCAAATGATCCATATCTTGTTCATGAAAGTGTTGAGCCGCTTCCCTTGATCCTATAATAATTTTGAAATGTTTATAACACTTCTTCAAAAAAGTAGAAAATAATATTCTTTCGCCGGGAGCAATTAAAGTCAATACTAGCACCTTAACTAAATCTTCATTCAAACTGAAACGCATATTGGGTCCTTTATTTGGAATAACAAGGTTTATATCTTTTCCCAACCGGCGTACTAATAAATTTGTATCTTTAGCAGCTGCATCTAATGTCTTCGCCATTGTCATTTTCGAATTTTTATCTATATATTCATTTATATCAGCATAGTGTACCGCTCTATAAACATTTTCTTCTAGTTCCCTATAAGAATTTACTGCTAATTTACGAATCGGACTTTTTGAATTATTTACCAAATCCACTAACCACTCTTGAGAATCATCACCTTTTATTGTTTCAGTAGCTTGCAATGTCATTAATCGAATAATTTGCATAGCAATAAGAGTTCCAAACAGCTTTATTTTTTCGAAAGGATCTAATTCACAGCTAATAAGATTGTTAATTTCTTCAAGTGTATTATCTCCTCTTTTAGCATAGGCACTGGGTATAAATTCAGCAGTCTTCTTAATATAATGGAAATAAAGATCGCTATCGTTAGTATTGTCGACTACTTCTTCCCATTGATTTTGAATGAACGTAGAGATTTGGCTAAGTTGTTCTATGCTTGTAATCATGTTTTTAATTCCATCAGTAATTTTTTCTCTATATTCTGGGTCTTCATTTTGAAGGGCTTGGGCAACGTGCAGATAGTATACTTCTCCCCCTCTTGCCATAAACGCATGTTGGTCAAAATTAAACTTCTTGTCAGCTTTGGCCCACATACTCTCCTCACTATCTTCCTCAAAATTCGAAAGCTTTTTACGAACACTTTTACTTCCAATTGCTTCACAAAATATCATTTCTGGTGCAAGAGGTAAAAGTGATTGTGCAAACCATGACCTCTTCCTTGTAACTGCGTTAAAGCCATATAACAAATCCTGTAATATTTCTAAAGTCAATTCGTTGGATAGTTTACTATTATTCTTCTTCTCAATTAAGGATTCTAAATGTTTTCGATGGGCAGATAAGGCAGATTTATCTATAGCAAATCTTTTTTCTTGTTCGCTATGATTAAAGAAAACAAACCTTTTCAAACCTATCTTTGGAACCGGGAAATACGTTAATTTTTCCCCATTATTAGGTACATAAAAAGAAAATCCTTCGTCTGCATTATCATATTGTGCATCACTTTTCTTAGAGATAAATACAATCAAGAATTCTAATAAATATTCATATAAAGTTTGGTCTTTAAATAGTCTTTGTCCATATATTTGGATTTGAGGATTTTTTTCCGAAATTTTTAAGTTCTTCAATGGTGGATATTCTGTTTCCAATTTTCTCTCCTCCAGTATCTTATTTTACGTATAAACTTTCGTCATCAAGGTCCATATTAATTAATAAAGGACCTCGTGATGTTTTTACCAAAACTTTAATTTCTCCGTTTGTGTCACTAAATTTGTAAGCTTTATAAATTTTCGCTTTCATCTTATCAACGCCGTGAGATAATGAAGGATTTAGTTTTGTTGAAATTGAACCACGAGCAATATTATCGAAATAATCTAGCAATAACAATGAGAGTGGAAAAGATTCCTCAATTTCGGAAAATTTAAGTTCAACTTGATAAAAACTAACTTTATCATCAAATTTTGATTCGATTTTCTTTTGAACAATTGAAATCTCATTAGTTTCTACTTTACCCAATAACAGTTGGACATCTTGAGCTTCTCCATCGCTCCTTTTTAAAGGAAGATACAATATTTCTTCATCATTTAAGTCTTCATTATTCCCATTTATAATAGATTTCAGTGCCCGAATAACCATATATTCTAAATTTCGTAAGTCTCTTTTCTTAAAAGGTTCTTCTCTCATTCTTAAATAATCAGGGAAAATTGGTACAAAGACTTTTCCTAAAAGTTTATTTTGTTCTTCAACCAAATATTCACCAAATAAGACTTGCATCCGTCTCAGTGCTTTTCTCAATAAATATGGTTTCTCTTCTGAATATAAATTACTAGTGTTTCTATTATAAAAACGCATTTCATTAGTCCAAAAATTTTCAGTTAAATGACGAACTTCATTTTTAAATTTCGAAAAATCATTTCTCACAAATATATCGTAATTATGCGGAAGATCCTTTTCATCTATACGTAATGATTGAATTTCTTGTATAGCTTTTATTTTCTGGGCATCGTTTGAACTTTCAATACCAATATAACCGAAAAATAAATTTGCAAAATGATAGTTGAATAGATTATCTTCCGTTTTTTTAATATTTAACGTTCTACAATCTAAATTTCCAGTAATAGAATAAGTTAAATGTGCCAAGATTTGGCGTATGGTTAATCGTTTATCTGTTTCATACAGCCACCTGTAAAAAGCTTCAATAAAATTTGTTACCGATTCTTTATTTTTTTGTATAGTATTATAATTATTGTAAATTGGACAACTTTTTGCGACATTACAGGTCTGACAAGGTGACCATAATTCAGGTTGAAGAATATTTTCAAACAATTTAGGCACCAAATCTGTGTTATCTATCCTTGCCAAATTAATTAACACAACTTCCTGCTTTCCGATAAATTCAGCTTCCCCACCATTGTTGTCCATCATTTTTAGAAGATCCATCTCAATAGCATCTAAGTCAGCATTACTGGCTATGCCCTTTGCATATTCTTTAAATGCTTCAATTAAAGGACCTGTATTTGAAATAATAATTGCCGACCCACCCTGCGCCTTAACTTCAAATCCTTCCTCAAGATAAGCAACCTGTTCCAACAAAGATAATTCACTCATATCTTTGACATATAACAATGAACTAGAAAGTTGTTCAATATAGCGGACATCTTTAATCTTTAAATTATCCTGTGGACGGATCACACTTAATGTTCTTAGTATCTGGTGGAGTAAACCTGTTTTCCCATCGCCAGCATGACCCGTAAGGAGGATAACAGATGGCTTCTCTTTTATAGTATCTATTAAATAAGTTCCCAATTCTCTTTCTATACGAATATGGTCATAATAAGAACTTGTAATTTGCGACTCTGCTATAGCATTATCATTAGAACTACTCGCATTGTTCATTGACTGAAGATATTTTATATATGGATTAGTCACTTTAAGCACCTCTCTGTTTTATATAATTTGATAATTAAGTATATGTAATAATTCTATTTTACCATTTTTCTTTTGAAAAAATAGCAACAATTGGAATTCTGTTTTAAACTCATTCTTATTAACTAATTATTAAATTAATTATCGTGATCATTTTAGACTCTAAGTGCAGTGAAATTTACTAAAAGTTTAAAAGAAACGTTTAAATATCATTCAATATAAGAAATGTAAATGCCAATGTATTTTATGTTTTTCCCTACATAGTTAAGTTCCTCTAATTAATATGTAAATTGTCAATTCATCAAGTGAGACCGTCAAGAATTATGTATAAACAAAGCTTTTCCAATGCCTTTTCCTCGGCTATCACTATGAATGCCAACAACAACATAGGCTCGATGTGAAATTCGCTTAGGCTTCTCATTTTGAACAAACATGTAGCCTAAAATTTGCCCATTCTCCTCAACAACAAATATTCCGGATTTTTCATGCTCGTTTGTAGCATCAATAAATTTAGCAAATGATTCAGATGCAACTTTTCTTTCGCCAGGATCAAATAACATATATCCGGATTCCTCTGCATTTTTCATTACCCTTACTATTTGTTCCGCATCACTATTAGTTCCTTTACGAATTTCGACCATACTGAAACGCTCCTTAATTTTAACGATTTCTTAAAATCTCTATTTTTGAATGTAACTTAACTGCACTTTTGTTACATTCACTTAGGCAATTTACTTAATCTTATTTTAATCTCAAACTTTTAATAAGCAAGTTCGAATCTGATTGAAACGTAAGGCAGACTTTCTTAATTTTATTTATAAATTGAGTAGCAATAAAATCGATTCATTCTCTTTTACAAACGAGGGTTTTCATTTCCCCACAAATAATGTGTAAACTTCATTATTTCCCCGTTCATTTCGAATTCTTCATCGCCTACTCGAACTTGCTTAAACCCATTTCTTTCTAACACCTTTTGCGATGCATGGTTAACAGTCGTCGTTTTCCCACGTATTTGTTTCACACTTAAATCAGTTTTCAATAGTAGATTTAATGCCTGATTTCCGATTCCCTTTCCCACATATGTAGCCCCTACTCTAAATCCTATGTCTGCAATGTTATCTTTCTTATCAACCAAGTTGATTCTTCCTACAATTTCTCCAGCATCATTGGTAATCAAGTAAAAATAAGAAAGGCCATTCTTTTGTTCCTTTAGCAATTCATGATGTCTTCTTATAAATGTTTCGAAAGAATAGTAATCGTCACCGCGACTTGGAACCATTTTTTCAAAAAACCATCGATTTTCAGACTCAAACTTAAATAACGCTTCTGCATCGACTTCTTGTAATAGATTTAAAGATATCTCCATAAGTTGTCCAATCCTTTTCAAGTAGTGGATTTATTGATTTCTTTCATCATACCAATTATATCCATTATTTTTGATTATAAATAGAACTTTCTGAAATTCTACTTCGTTATATTTCTGTTATCAGATCCCCTCAGAAAAGCGTTCGTAAAAGTACACTTTTCCGAACGAATATCAAAAGTCTTATGATTTAATACTTCTAGTTTTTGTAGATGAAGTAAAAAGACTTTTAAAAGTCTTTTAAAAAGTATATAATGAAACTAACTTAAAGGAGTGGATAGAAATGGCGATGAGAATACTCGATATCCCCACAACTTCGATTTCGAATGTCAAACGGTCACCCATGGAAGCTTTTCAGAAGGCCGATCAAGAAGCTGCTGGCGTGTATGTCTTCAACCGTGAAAAGGTTGCCGGTGTGATGCTTACCCAAAAACAATACGAGTCCTTGAACAGAGAAATAGAAGAACTTTACGATCAACTGGCTGATTTGATGGCTGAAAAACGGCTGCTGAAAGAAAATGTTTCTACTTTTACAGACGTAGAAGTCCGCGGAGCCATCGCAACTGCCCCCCTGTCATTGATGAAGAAGACGGGTGGGAATAACCGTTGTATCAGCTTGAATGGACACAGTATTCAAAGGAAGATTATGAACAGCTTGATGGCAGCCAAAAGATTTTCGTCCATAAAGCGCTGGACCGAATCAAATTGAGAGGCATGGAAGCTGGCCAATCCCTTCATGGCGATTTAGCGCAATGCAACAAGCTGAAAAACAAGAAGATGGGCCTGCGGATTATTTTCAGAGAAGCCGTGGGAACCATCCAAGTGATTCAGATTGTAGCCATTGGGAAACGCGATAAAGAGAAAATTTATAAGATGGCTGAAGAGCGATTAAGCTAACTTAAATGAAGAACAGGTTTCTCCGACTAAAAAGAGTCCGGCATGTCGGCACTTCTAAAGTGCTCGCTTTGCCGGACTCTTATTTTGTTGATCCAGGTTATTCTCTAATTTGATGAAAACAACTTCCGATAATCCGGAATATGTAAACTCAATGCTTCCCACTTTCACGATTTCTTTATCCCATTGATGGTCGGTGGGCTTGATGAATCGGAGATTTTGAGGTTATAAGATTTATTAGCTTGAACCAATGCAAAGAATTGAGCAAACACAATGAATAACAGGAACAGAAACAAATAATTTATAGATAGATTGGTTAAAAGTAGACCCCCGATTCCAGGTCCAATCGCATAGGCAAAGTTTCCACCAGCGCCTATTAAAGAAAAATAAGTAGCTTTCAAATTTGTCGGAGCGCTTTTCGCCATGACTGCTTGCATTCGCGGTGCTACTATCATTTCTCCAATCGTGATAAACGCAAAAGAAATAAACCATGCGTAGGTAAAATTATTTAAGAACAACAAAATCAAAAATCCAAGAAAGTAAAGACTGTTACCAAATACGAAGGAGCGCACATTGCTAAACCGACTGAAAACGTGCGTTATAATCGGTTGTAAGACGACAATCAAGCCGGTCATCATAGCAACTAGCAATCCAAACAAGCGGACGCCATCTTCAAAAGAGCCATTTAAATATTGCGCAATGTTCGTATCGACTTGCGCTTCGATGAAAAAGATAAAGAAATAACTAAGCATCAGCCATATCAGTACACGGTCTTTCGTGAGTAAGGTGAATATTGACGTAGAGCCTGCTAGTTCTTTTTCTGCCTCTATATAGTGAGCAGAGATATCTGCTTTTTTGACACGGAACAAACCAATCATTGATCCAGCCAGCGCAACTAAAATAATCGAAAACAATACAATGGGTGTTTCATAACTTCCCATCTCAATGACGAGTACACCCAGCAGCGGCCCTATAACCCCGCCTAGATTGATAACCCAGTAGTTATAACCGAAAACCACTTCAGTATGCGCTTTAGGAGTATGCAGCGCAAGAATCGAATTACTAGTCGAATTATAAACAGTCCAACCAATTCCAGCTAAGACAGAAAACAGTGCGATAACCAGATAATTTTCGAAGACGATATACCCAATCAAACTCGCTGCTGGAATAAGCAAAGCGATAGGATATACTTTGTGTATCCCAAACCTATCCGCAATCCTACCGCCTACAACACTGAAAACCAAAGAACTGAGAGGAGAAATTCCAATCAAAACACCGACTTCTGCAGGCGTAAGGTTCAGTTTTTCGCTGAAATAAATGGCCATGAATGGCATAGACATAAAACGAAATGTATTGAAGATAATATTGGCTAAAAGCAAAGACCACACCAAAAAAGGAATTTGTCGATAGCGTTCTTTAATTTTAGACAGTTTGCTACTCATACTCTTCTCCATCTTCCGATGAATTGAAGAAAGGCTCATTCATACGGAAGCCGAAGGTCGAAATATAGAACCACTCCGCATCTTCGCTCTCTTCTACCACCCCTGTTAATTCTTCTAGCAAATTTTGGTATTTCATAACCCATTCTTTGAATTTTTCCTGCGTCATTTTCACTTCCAACTGGCTGGTAATTTTACTCCACTCTTTTGGATTTTCCGTTTCTGTTATAAAGGCAGTATCAGGGGCTTTTAAAACTCTTTCTTTTGTCCGTTCCAGCGCAGTGAGAGTCATTAGTTTTCCGCTTTCATTTTGTGGTGCTTGAAAGGGCATTAGTTCTTTCGTAGGAATGTAACTTCTTGCGGTCGATCGGTACTGTTTCTCTGTCATATTCCGTTTTTTTGACTCACTGACCAGATAAATCAATTCATTTTTTTCAAGATCCTTTAAGTGGTAATGGATTTTTGAACGCGGAATATTTAACAATTGGGAAAGCTGTTGGCCCGAGTAAGGTTTTTCGATTAGTAAATGCAGCATCTTGACCCGTAACGGATCACTTAAGCTCTTTAATTGTTCTAACTGAGTTAAAAGAAAAATATTTTGTTTCATGTCATGTCCTCCTTTTTTACTTGTCAGTTTTTATTGACATAAACATAACACCCTTTCGTTTCTTATGTCAATAAAATTTGACATGAACAAATAAATTATTGTATGTCTTATTAAAACGTTCGTAAAAGTAAAGGTTCAAGTACAAAAAAGGAGAAAAGATGCGCTACGTACAGCCTCTTCTCTCCTTAGTTATTTAAGCAACTTCCGATAATGTGTCATATGTAAACTGGTTAAAAAATAAATGCAGTTCAATGAAAATTTTTTAGATTATTTTGATGCTCGTACCTATTTATAATCTATGCCCTGTTGCCTTCTATACTATTGCTTATTGCAACTTTGCTTCAAAAGCAAGCGTCTAGTTTAATAAGAAATCTTTTAAAAGTGAGTATGAGAGATAATAAAACCAAAGTGGTAAGTCAGGTAAAGGTGAGAACGAGAAACACTATTTGAACTTAAAGGATGTGAAGGAATATGGTGAAAATCCTCAAAGTAACTTTAGTTCTGGCTTTACTATTTTGCCTATATTTAATCTACACACACTTTACATATGAGTTTTACTATACGAACGGTGAAAAAGACGGAGATGTAGTCACTTCACCAAATGAGGCATATTCTGCTCAAGTTTATTATCAAAATTATGGTGGGGCAGCAGGTGGAGTCAATGCGTTTGTAAATGTTATATTTCATTTAGAGGGTGATTTAGAAAGAACCGTTTATTTTAGTGATGCGAAGGGACGTGTCCAGTTAAATTGGCTTGGCGAGGATTTACTTTCTATTACCAATTACGATGAATATGGAGATAGAAGTATTGAATTGGTTGTAGAGAAAGAAATTTATGAGGAAGATGGCGGCGCTTGTGATACATACGAAATCAAACAAAATTATGTATGTTTCAGTAGGGATCAAGTTAAAAACGGCATTTAAAATAACTGCTGCTTTAGTTTAAGGAGCTATCGAAAATAAATAATAGAATAAAAATCTCGATTCAAACTGAACTGAGATTTTTTAATTTCTATTACAATTGTCAGCACGATATGCAGCTTCCGATAACTCATGATATGTAAACTGGTTATACATATAACAATATTTATCGATAATCTTTTATTCATTGCGAGCAAAAATATTAAGCTCGACTTTCAAAATCAGGGTACTGGATTTACAAATTATTATCTACAAATTCTTTAAGTTCTAATACAAAATTAGATGAACCGTGATTTTGACGTCTATCGAAGTAATCATAGTACCATCCTGAGCATAACAAATGAATTTCATCCTTTGCTCTAGTTAGGCCAACGTAAAATAATCTCCTTGACTCATTTGTCTTTTCTTCAGTAACATTCAGCCAAGGTATCCTTCCATGCTCCAAGCCAAACATAATGACATATTTAAACTCTAGCCCCTTAGAACTGTGTAACGTATATAAATTCAAATGACTTTTAGATCCAACTTGTCGGGATAAAGAAGAAACTTTAAAGTCCTTTAACTGTCCACTTTTTGCCGATTCATTTAATTTCTTATATTCCTCTACTATACTTGGTTCTTCAGTGAAACAATCTAACAGCTCGGAAACAATATCATTATTAAACTCATCAAGCCAATCACTTAGTTTAAGTTCAACATCTCTACTTTGAAATAAAAATTTAGATAAATTTAATTTTTTAGCATCTAGGTTTTCTTCAGAAATATTCGAGTTTGAAAAAAATGAACTGAAAGTACCCTCAATTTTATAAAGTTGGGGATTTCCTTTTACCCATCCTCCTGAGCACCACATGGCACAATTTTCTATCCACATAGTTAGTTTATTTTTATTGTAAGGAGCATTTCCATCCACTCTAATAAATTGCAAACCTTCTTTTGATACTTTCTCAGCAATTCGATCTCCGTCATTTTTATCTATGTATAATACTCCAATATCTCCGAGTGTACTAGAAGGATTCGCAGCAAGAATTTTAGGGACTATGTCTTTGCAAATATAATCACATTGCGTCTCTATACCATTCCTAATATCATAAAACTTAATACTTCCTTCCCCATTCCTGCTTGAAACGAAGTCTCTTTCCTCTAATAACGAAGCAATCGATGCTTTAACAATATTCCCTTTTGATCTATAGTTCTTTTTTAGTTGTATTTTTAATACACCTGATTGATGAGCAAGGTCATTCAATAGTATAGGTTGAGCTCCTGTGAACCCATATATTGATTGATCAGGATCTCCAACTGCTAAAAGACGAATGTCGTTTTCTATACAGAGAACTCTTATTATTCTATCTAAAGATACTCCTAAATCTTGATATTCATCAACTGCTATAACAGGAAACTTAGCTTTAAGTAACCCTTGAATCCATTGGTTTTCCTCAATCATCCAAAATCCATTTAAAACCATATCATCAAAATCAATTAATCCTTGACGCCTTAACGAATTTTCGTAATTTAAAATCCATACTGCTATATCACTGTCATTAGTCTTCCATTCAGACGATTTCCTATCTATAAATGTTCTTCTATAAACGTTAAACGCTGTTGACCAGCTTGGAGTATACCGTTCATTTTTTCCGATAGTTAAGTTGTAAGTTTGAAACATTGTTTCTCTTACTTCTTTTGAAGTAGCAACTTTAATTTCTTTTGGCAGATTCGTATGTACTAAATGTTTGTATGGTTTAATGACATGATTTAAACAAAAAGAATGTACGGTATCAATAAAAACTCTAGATGATTCATTGATTCCTAAATTGGAAAGCTTCTCTTTCAGTTCTCTTGCGCATTCCTTATTATAAGTTAAGCAAGCAACTCCTTGTGGTTCTTCAACATCTTCATTCAAAATCCTTGCTAACTTTAATGTAAGAATTTTAGACTTTCCACTACCAGGACCAGCAAGTACCACGCAATTCCCAGTAGAATCATAAACTTTTTGTTGTTCTTCATTATTTGCTAAATCTTTAGTCGCTCCTCTATAAAGCTCTTTATCAAACTCTAGCAATGACATAATCTAAAGCTCCCTTCACATATTCAGGAACAATCGAGTTATGTGTAAGATTAGTCGATAATCTCTGAGCAAATCTCCCTTTACCGATATTTTCTATGTCGGAAAGAAAACTTTTTTCATCTCCTCCAATGCTACATGCAGATCTCCACCCTTGCGCTCTACTAATTGCTTTACTATTTGTTGTCAATTCAGTTAATGTTTCTGTAATTTCCTCAGACATTGTATCAAATAGATCAATTTCTAAAGTGTGGCTATTTGTAAAAATACCAACTTCTTCTCCATAGGTAATTAAATCTTCAGTTTCTAAATCTTTATATTTATCTCCATTATTTATAAAATTCAATAATTTTATTAAGCGGTTATGAATTAGAGGTAGCTCATCTCTTGGATCATAGTCGGTAAGAATTACAAAAGGAATGTCTAATCCTCCACTTCCTAAAAGCTTGATATATGGAAGAAAGTTGGTGCCAGATACCGAACATACAGTTATTCCATGTTTATCAAGGTCAATTCCATGCAATTCTGATAGTGAAGGTAATAAAAATTCTTCTGCGTCACCTTCAACTAATACTACCCCTTTAGAAAAAAGAACTTCTCCTCTAGTGACATTAATGTAGCGCTCTAAATCTTTAACATCTTTATCCTCTAAAGATATTTTTGCAGTAGAGACTATTTTTGTGGATTTTTCTTCTCCATACGTTTCCTTTAATAAAACGATAGATTTCAATGGAGCAACACTTACAATATGGGGTGAGTGTGTTGTTAAAATAGTAGAAACGCTATGAATATGAGTCTGCTCTTGAGAGCCCTCAACTACCAACTTATCGTGATTCAACAAATATTTATAAAGTAATCTTTGTAAATGAGGATGTAGATGTGCCTCCGGTTCTTCAATAGCTAAAAAAGTATGAGCACGTTCATTTTCATCTACATATTGCTCTAAAGAGAGAAGCTTCAGCACTAAATACAGCAAATTGGAAGACCCTAAGCTGGCCTCATTAATTCCTCTATTTCCATCATCAATGAACATTTTTATTGCACGGTAAAGTTTTGAAGCATCGGCAGGAGAAAAACCTAGACTGGTTTCTATCGTATGCCTATCTCCTACAATATCTTCTAATTGATTGTTTATTCTTTTAGTTAATGACCCAATTTCGTCCAATTCTTTCAAAGAGTCTGTTGAACGAGTAATTTCTTTAGCAACGTCCTCTAGTTCTTGCTTATCTGTGGTTTCGATTGCTCTTTCTATCAAAGGCCTTAATGGAGATTTTCTCCAGTTTGATAGATCGCTCTCGGTGTCTCTTAATCCTGATAAAACTTCAAGAGGTAACCATTTCCTTTGTTCATAACTAAAAATATTCTCTGTTTTTGTTCCATAAACTTTAAAGTTATAAATTTTATTTCCGTCCTCATCTTCAGGGAAAAACTTATATGTTAAGCCTGCAGTTAATGGTGAAGATTCCACTAAAAAATCAGAAAGGACGGTTTTTAATTTATCGTCTTGTTCAAACTCAGTAAGTTCAATTTCTATTCTTATTTCTTGATCATCTAATGGTCGAGTTAGACCATCCCAAAAGTCTGAGATCTGCAATACACGACTTGTTTCAGATAAAGTTGGATCTAAAACAAGTCTTAGTGCATGTATGAAGTTAGACTTCCCAATTTTATTTTCTCCGACAATAACCATTTGTTTGCCTAACTCAACTTCTGTTTCTTTAAAATTTCTAAAATTACTTATTTTCACTTTGCTGATATACATAAATTAAGTCCCTCCTAATTTTTTCAATATTACTAAATTTCTTATATTAAGTATATCGGGCATGAAACGGTATATCTATAATAGATGTAATTTATTTCCGAAATATTCAAACTTATAAAGTCAATGAATTTTAGTATGTAGTTCTTTAGAAGATGTTACTATATTAGTGTCTAAGCGTTCATAAAAGTACACTTTCACGGACAAAAAAAGAAGCTCTGTCTTGAGCTTCTTTCTTCCGATAATCCTGAATATGTAAATTAGGATTCACCCAAAAGTTCTTTTGATTTCTACCAAATTCTTTACGCTTTTCTTTTATGAGTTATAGGAATGACACTACTAGTCGATACGAATTAATCGTTATTTATTCAATACTCCTGTATGAACGGTTTTGGGTAAAGCATTCTCAATCGTTTGAAAAATAGTAGAAAAAGCATCTTGGTTATCTTTTTTACTTGATTCATAGGTCCACGTCATTTCTTCATCTTCGATAGTTAGAAGATATCCGGTAGCGTAATAGTCATGATAAGGGATTTCTCTCGCTTCATCATATTCCAAATTTTCATCAATGAATGGATAAGCGCCTTTATTGGAATCTATAAAGAAGAAAGGAATATTGGAATCTGTAAAAATATGGGTATACCTTTTTTCCGCAGCAACAGATAAACTTTCATTCATTATAAAAACAGCATCAAAATTCCTAATCTTTTTTACTGTGAATTCTTCAAAGTTAATTTCTTGGAATGTTATCTGTTTCTCTTCTACTTCGGGTGCATCTCCTAGGGCGGCAATTACTAATTCTTTTCCTTTATACAACGTTTCATTCTGATTTTGTTGATTGATTCCGATACTGTCTTTAACTGTCTCGCTTCCTGTGAAGATATTAGAGTTATTGTCTTCTACAAAAGTATAACTTAACAAAATAAGCAGGCTGGCTGCGGCTACCAATACTGTTAAATACACAGGATTAGCTTTTACAAATCTTTTTTTCTGTTGGTTGATTTTAAACCGAAGCTGTTCGCCTTCCCTATGTGAAAACTGAATATTTTTTTCAAGAAAATTATTTACTTCTTTCTTTAGTTCATTCTCAAAGCGACTCATCGAAGGCTCCTCCTTCCAAACTTTTCAACAGCTCTGCTTTACCACGCAGTAGTCGGGATTTTACTGTATTGTGGTTTATTTGAAGTATGTCACTAATTTCTAACATCGTCATTTCGTTGAAGTAATATAAGATGAGAACCTCTTTAAACTTGTGAGGTAGCAAAGAAATCTCTGCTAAAATTTCTTTTGAATTCTGGCTGTGAAAAAACTGTTCCTCTGTTGAAGATTCTTTCTTCATCAATTTGTTCAAGGGCTTATAAATCAAGTTCTTTATACTCCAGCGTCTCTGATGGTCTTTGCATTTATTGATGGTGATTCGAGTCAGCCATGTTTTGTAGTTGGATTCGTTTCGAAATTTAGACAAGTTCTGAAAGCAACTGATATAAACTTCTTGTACAATATCCTCACACTCGGAATGGTCATTTATGTATAAAAATGCGATTCTTTTCAGGTCGTTAGCATATTCTTGAATGAGCTGATTTACTAGTAAATCAGCGTCGTCACTAAAAATCGGATCTGACTCTTTAATAAATGAAACTTTTGATTTCTCCATCTCTGTGTTCAACTCCCTCCATATATTAGACGGACCTGGCCGTTATTTTGACCCTTAAATTTTAATGTTTTATTTTTTGATTTAAATTCCATCTCATTTATCAGTGTATATGTAAGTCTACTTGAAATAATTTGTCCTTTTAGATTCCGCAAATAACTGTAAACTTCATATAAGAGTAAACTTATTTCTAAAGAATAAAAATAAGAAGCTGAATAGACAGCTTCTCTTCATCCGATAAGTTATGATATGTAAACCTCATTTATTATAAATGAGATCTTTCGAAGCTTGGAAAGCAATTCTTAATATAATAATGATTACGCAGTCAGTTTTTTCTGCTAAGCCGTTTCAATGCTCGTCAAGAAAATACATAAATGCCTTTCCACTAATAATCGGAAGGCATTTCTCTATTATTCAGTTTTGTTCCAGTCCTTTAATACCAAGGTAATAATGAAAAGGCTGTAAATAAGCAAAAATCATGAATTTTGCCGGTTCCGGACAGCATCGCTAACTAAGCGGAGAATTCGACTACCAAATGCTTCAGCTTGCCATCCGGTTTGCGCTTCCCTTGTCACTCCACCGTCACTTCCGCAGCAAGAGAATAGGAAAAGTCAACGGGCAGATCGAACGGCATCACACGCACCAAATCTCCCTCCTTCAATTCTTCATACGCCTCCACTTTTCCCTTGAAAACCGTGGCATCCGTCAAATGCACTTCCTGGACAGACGAATCGCCCCAAAAGCCAGTTGCCACCATTTCCACAGTAAAACTTGCTTCCGTTTTTTCAGTCACGACACCCTCAATGATTCCTAAAAAGAATGAACTTGACTGGATCAGCAAGGCAACCGCAACGAGCCAGACAAACATTTCGCTCAACATGAAAAGGGATTGCTTCGGGTGCTTGGAAGCTGTCCACTCAAAGTACGCCTCCACTGTATAAGTTAGTATGATAAATACAATGACATAGACGAGCATATAAACAATTGAATTCTCTTCGGCAATGACATAAAATAACGTTGCCACCCCTGCAATCAACAGAATCCCCCGCACAAACCAGTCTACTTTCAAGTGAGTTGCATTCACATAATTATTCGAAAAGAACTTCTTCTTC